>NZ_JBHJUW010000084.1:0-37197 GCF_042268205.1 Streptomyces sp. NPDC056160 | reverse complement strand
CGACAAATCCCAAACAGGACAGTCGATGACGTCAGTCAGTAGGCGAGTCAGGCTCATCAGCGGAACCACCAGTCATATCTTCACTGTCAGTAGGTCGGTCAGGTCAGCAGGTCACAGGCCGGCGGATGGCTCCAGGCCCGTCAGGGCGCCGACCGGGTCCAGGTCGGGGGTGCCGCGGGGCCACCAGTCCTCGCGGCCGGGCTCGGACTCGTACGCGTACCACAGGCCCTCCCGGCCCAGGCGGAGCTGGAGCCTGCCGCCGGGGTGGGTGAGGCGGTTGCGGTGCGGGCGGAAGGCGGGCAGGTCGGCGGCGAGGAGCAGGGGCCGGGCCCGGTCGAACCGGCCGGCCGGCGGGTCCCAGGGCTCCTCCAGGACGGCGAGCCCTGCCGCGCCGCCCTGCCGCCAGGCGGCCACCGCGCGGGCCAGTTCGGCCGGCGTGCGTCCGGCGGCGGAGGCCAGCGAGGCGTACAGGGAGCGGGTGGCGGCGGTCAGTCCCGAGCCGGGGCGCGCCGCGGCGAGGCGCACCGCGTCCTGCCACAGGGTCAGCCCGCCGACGGGGTCGCGGCCCGTGGTGAGCAGGGCGTGGGCGCGTACGGCGGCGTCGGTCGCCAAATGGTCCAGGGCGAGCGGGTCCGGACCGCCGGGCGCCGAGGGGTAGGCCGGAGGCTGCTCCGGATGCGGCGGGGGCGGCAGCGCGGCGGGCAGGGGCAGCGGGCGGCGCGTGAGGGCGTCCGCGGCCCGTGTCCCCGGCAGCGGCTCCGGTTCCCGTTCCTGGGCGGCACGGGCGGCACGGGCCGCGCTGCGCCGGGAGAGGGCGTCGAGCAGTTCCCGCTCGCCCCGGCCGCGGAGCAGCAGCAGGACGAAGGGGTCGGCGTCCAGCAGCCGCGCCGTCTCGTAGCACAGGGCCGCGGCGTGTTTGCAGGGGTGGCCGCGGTCGGGGCAGGAGCAGTGCGCTTCCAGGTCGTGCGGGCCGGGGAGCAGCGGGATGCCGCAGTCGGTCAGGGTCTGCGGCATCTCCTTGTCCAGGAGTGCGGCGATGTGGGCCGGCCGCTCGGCGGCCGCGTCCAGGAACCGGTCCCACTCGGTGTCGTCCAGCGTCCGCAGCCGCACCTGTGCGCGGTACGGCCGCGGACGGCTGCCCTGTACGTAGGCCAGGACCAGGCCGGGCGTCACGGTGATGGCGTCCACGTGGCCCGTCCGTGCGTATCCGCGCCCCCGGGCCAGGCGCGCCGCGTCCATCGCGCCCTCCTCCAGGGCGGTGACCCACGCGTTCCCCCACCAGGTCCCGGCGGAGCGGGAGTCCGCGGCGGCGGGTGCCGGGAGCGCGGGGAAGGTGCGCCGGAGTTCGCCGTCACGGCGGGGGGATGCCATGGTGCGGGGGATTTCGGGAGTGCCGGCCGACGTGGCGGCAGGGCGGTCCGTCTCGCCGCCTACTGCCCGCTCCGGGGGCGGGGGCGGGGGTGGCTGCGAAGGCTGCGGATCAGGTTGTGGTTGTGGTTGTTGTTGTGCTTGTGGCTGCGGTTTCGCTTGTCGCTGCGGCTGCGGTTTCGCTTGTGGCTGCCGTTTCGCTTGTGGCTGTTGTTGTGTTTGTGGCTGGGGTTTCGCTTGTGGTTCTGGTCGCGGTGTCCGGGACATCGGCGGCGTCGTCGACGGCAGACGGAAACCGTCGGCGAGCAGTGCTCCGACGGAGCGGATCGAGGCGCCGACGCCACCGGCCGGACCGTCGCTCGTCCTCGGCCCGCTCCTGTCTGGCTCGCCGACCGGTGGGGTGGTCCTACGGGTTCCACTCGTTCGCGGGGTGGAGCGGCGCGGGATGCGGGCGGCGGGGAGAGCCCCTGGTCGTAGGTCCGGTGCCGCCCGCTCCTCCCCTTCCGCGTTCCCTTCCCCGTCGTCCCCTTCGTGGTGGGCACCGCGAGCTCGGGCGGCGCGCAGGGCCTCGCGGGCCATGTCGGCGGGGCGAGAGGCACCCGAGCGGGAATCGGTTGGCCGTGGGGCGCCCGGCACGGGCTGGTCACGGGGTGGTTCGGTGGGCTCCTCCGGCGCCGTGGCCGGGTCCTCCGCCGTCTCCTGCCGACGCGGCTCCGCCGAGGTGCTCCGGCGCAGGGCCGCGCGCGCCACGTCACCCGGCCTGGGCGGCTGGTGCGCCGGGAGTGGGGCGGACGATGCCTGGGCGTCCGGTGCCGGGGCCGCGGCCGCCGGCGTCCCGGCCGGTGACCGATGTGCCCGTGCCGCCCGCAGTGCCTCGCGGGCCGCGTCGCCCGGCCGGGGCGGCTGGGGGCGGTCGGGTGTCAGCGCCGCTGGTTCCTGGTCGGCGGCGGCCCGCGCGCCGGCGCCGGGGGCGCTGCTGCGGATCACCGGTGCCGGCTCGCCCGAGTGGCCCGAGCCGTCCGCGTGAGGGGACCCGGCCCAGTCAGCCTCGTCCGCTTGAGGAGAGCCACCCGGCTCGGCCGCGCCCGTCTGAGGGGACCCGCCCCGCTCGGCCTCGCTCGCCTGAGGAGACCCGCCCAACGCCGCTTCGCCCGCCTGAGAGAGCCCGGCCCGCTCGGCTGCGTACGGTTCCTCGGCCGCGGTCGGCTGCTCCGCCCTCATCAGGCCCCCCTCCGCAACGACACCAGGTCGGACAGTTCCCGGTCGGACAGTTCGGTGAGGGCGGACTCGCCGGAGCCGAGGACCGCGTCGGCCAGGGCTCGCTTGGTGGCGAGCATCTCGGAGATACGGTCCTCGACGGTGCCCTCGGTGATGAGGCGGTGGACCTGGACGGGCTGGGTCTGGCCGATGCGGTAGGCGCGGTCGGTGGCCTGCTCCTCGACCGCCGGGTTCCACCAGCGGTCGAAGTGGACCACATGCCCCGCGCGGGTGAGGTTCAGGCCGGTGCCGGCCGCCTTCAGGGAAAGGACGAGGACCGGGGTGGCGCCCGCCTGGAAACGGTCCACCATGCGCTCGCGCTCGGGGACCGGGGTGCCGCCGTGGAGGAGGTCGACGGGTACCGCGCGGGCGGTGAGGTGGGAGGTGATCAGCCGGGCCATGCCTACGTACTGGGTGAAGACCAGGGCGGAGCCGTCCTCGGCCAGCAGGGTGTCCAGCAGTTCGTCGAGCAGGGCGAGTTTGCCCGATCGGGCGGCCAGGCGGTCGCCGCCGCCCGGCGGCGTGCCGTCCTTGAGGTAGAGGGCCGGGTGGTCGCAGATCTGCTTGAGCGAGGTCAGCAGTTTGAGGACCAGGCCGCGGCGGGCGATGCCGTCGGCCGTCTCGATGGCGAGCAGGGACTCGCGCACCACCGCCTCGTAGAGGGCGGCCTGCTCGCGGGTGAGCGGAACCGGGTGGTCCGTCTCGGTCTTGGGCGGCAGCTCGGGGACGATGCCGGGGTCGGACTTCCTGCGGCGCAGCAGGAAGGGGCGGACCAGGCGGGCGAGCCGTTCCACGGCCTCCTCGTCCTCGCCGTTCTCCACCGCGCGCGCGTGGCGGGCGCGGAAGGACTGGAGGGGGCCGAGGAGGCCGGGCGTGGTCCAGTCGAGGAGGGCCCACAGTTCGGAGAGGTTGTTCTCCACCGGGGTGCCGGTCAGGGCGACACGGGCGGGCGAGGGGATGGTGCGCAGGGCTTTCGCGGTCGCCGAGTGGGGGTTCTTGACGTGCTGGGCCTCGTCGGCGACGACCATGCCCCAGGAGCGGTCGGCGAGCAGGGGTGCGGCCGAGCGCATGGTGCCGTACGTGGTGAGGACGAAGCCGCCGTCGAGGCCGTCCAGGGTGCGGTCGGGTCCGTGGAAACGGCGGACGGGGACGCCGGGCGCGAACCGGGTGATCTCCCGCTGCCAGTTGCCCAGCAGGGAGGCGGGGCAGATCACCAGGGTGGGTGCGCGGTGGTCCCGCGCGAGGTGGAGGGCGATGACGGTGACGGTCTTGCCGAGGCCCATGTCGTCGGCGAGGCAGGCGCCGAGGCCGAGGGAGGTCATGAGGTCGAGCCAGGCGAGGCCGCGCAGCTGGTAGTCGCGCAGGGTGGCGTGCAGGCCGCGGGGCGGCTCGGCGGGGCTGACTCCGGCGGTGATGCGGTCCCGCAGGGCGGCGAGGGCCCCGGTCGGCACGGCCTCCACGGTCTCCCCGTCGACCTCCGCGGTGCCGCTGAGGGCGACCGAGAGCGCGTCGACCGGGTCGAGCAGGCCCAGGTCGCGCTTGCGGGCCTTGCGGACGAGGGCGGGGTCGACCAGGACCCAGCGGTCCCTCAGCCGGACGACCGGACGGTGGGCTTCGGCGAGGGCGTCCATCTCCGTGTCGGTGAGCGGATCGCCACCCAGCGCCAGCTGCCAGCGGAACCGGAGCAGTTCCTCACTGTCGAAGAAGCCGGTGCCGTCGGTGGCGGAGCCGGGCGCGGGCCGGACCACGGCGGTGGCGGTGAGGTCGTGTGCCAGGTCACGGGGCCAGTGCACGGCGACGCCGGCCGCCGCGAGCCGGGTCGCGGCCACCCCGAGCAGGTCGCTCACCTCGGTCTCGGAGAGGGCGAGGACGTCGGGCACGTCCTGGGCGGAGAGCCGGTCGAGCGGGGGCCAGACGCGCGCCGCGCGGCGCACGGCCAGGGCGGCGTCCACGCGCGCGCGTGGGCCGAACGCCGTGTCGGCCTCGTCGGCCCACAGGGCCGCCGCGTCGGCGACGAGGGTGGGGTCGGCGAGGCTGTGCACCTGGACGACCGCCGCGCCGGCCCGGCGGGCCGGCTCCCTGCCGGCCGTGTCCGCCGCGCCGGCGCCGGCGTCCGCGGGGCCGGCGTCGAACAGGTCGTACGCGGACAGGTCCAGGCGCAGCGAGATCCGCACACCGGCGTCCATGCCGGCGGCGACCTCGGCGGCCCAGTCGTGCGCGGCGGGGAGGTGCTGGGCCGTGCGGTGCGCGAAGGGTTTCCCGGCGGTGTGCGGGGCGGCCGGGGTGCGCGGCAGGGTGTCGGCGACGGCGTCCAGGAAGGCCCGCAGCAGCGCTTCCGGCTCCGGCAGCCGGAGCGGGCCCGGGCCGGGCAGCGGCACGGCGTGGCCCTCGGCGGGCAGGGCGGCGGCGATGGCGCGCAGGTGGGCGATGTCGTCGGGGTCGAGCGGGCCGGCCCGCCAGGCGTCGTGCCCGGTGGCGGTCAGGCCGGGCAGCAGGCGTCCGCGCGCGGCGAGCCGCAGGGCGTGCAAGGCGGCGGCGCCCCAGCAGGCCGTGGCGGGGTGGGCGGCCGGGTCGTGGCGGGCGCGCACGAGGTGGGGCAGCGCGAGGTCGATCGGGAGGGACAGCGCGGGGGCGGTCCTGCGGCGGGCGCCGGCGCCGTGCGGTCGTACCACCGTGAGGGCCGTGTGCACGGGCGGGGCGCCGGCCGGTGGCGGGGCGGTCTCGGGGGGGCTGCCGGGCTGCGGGCCGTCCGGGTCCCACAGGAGGATGCGGCCTTCGCGCGGCAGCGGCGCGGGCACGAAGACGGCGGGGAGGCGGAGGGGCACGGCGTGCTCGGCGGCGTCGGCCTGCTCGGCTCCGGGCGCCCCCGTCCGGTGCGCCCCGGTGCCGGGTGGCCTCGTCCCGGTCGTCCCGGCCACGGCCATGTCGCTCATACGTCCTGTCACCTCCCGCTCGTCGGTCGAGTCAGCCGTCTTCGACTCTACGGGCGGGGTCTGACAATCGGCTCCGGGCCGATCCGGGAGCCGCCCCTCGGGGCCGGGCGGGAGGGGCGGCGGGGGCGGCCGCGGGTCGGGCAGGCGGGTCCGCGGCTCAGGGAACGGTCTGGGAGACGACGTACACCATCGGCAGCACGGGGTTGGAGAGGTTCACGATGACGTCCTGGCTGGGTGCCGGGTTGTCCTGGCTGTGGCTGAGGCCCCACCAGGGGCCGGGGCCCTTGAAGTTCCAGCCGGTGACGTCGCGGTCGCGGCGGCTGAAGGTGATGTCCCCCTTCCTGAGGTCGCTCCGGTTGACCCCCATGGCCTCCAGGAAGGTGTCGAGTCCGGGCTGGGTGGTCCGGAACTGGACGTAGAGGCGGCTGGTCTTCCAGTTGTTCGTCTCGTAGGAGGCGACGCGGTCGGCGGGGTGCGGGACGGGCACCTGGTAGAGGCGGCGCTGGACCTTGGCCGGGTAGGTGGGGGTCAGGCCGGTCGCCGCGTACTTGGCTTCCTTGTCCTTGCCGCTGTCACGGCTCTGGGCGGCGGAGATGACCAGGTACCCGGCCGGGACGCCGATCAGCACCATGATGATCAGCAGGGTGAGGGCTCTGCGGCGGTTGCGGTGGCGGCGGTCCTCGGTCGGCGGACGCGGCGGTTCGTCCGGCGCCGCCGCCTGCCGCGGCAGGGACATCGTCACAGCGCCTCCCGGGCCTCGCGCCGCGTCTGGGCGTACCGCTCGTAGCGCTCGTGTCGCTCGACCCGGCGGCGCTTGGCGCGCCGGAAGCGGCGGGCGACCAGCCGGGCGAGGTCGGCGGCGCCGACCATGCCCGCCTCGGGGCCGAGCTGGGCGCGGACGATACGGGCCTCGGGGCGGTAGCCGCGACCGGTGAGGTGGCGCTTGAACGCGTCCCGGGCGGGGCCGATCAGCAGGTCGTCGGCGGCGGAGACGCCGCCGCCGATGACGAAGCAGGACGGGTCGAGGGCGGCGGCGAGGTTGGCGATGCCGACGCCGAGCCACTGGCCGATGTCCTGGAGCAGTTCGACGCACATGGCGTCGCCCTCACGGGCCAGCTCGGTGATCATCGGGCCGGTGATGTCGGAGATGTTGCCCTTGACGTGTTCGATGATGCCGTAGGCGACCGGGGAGTCGGCGGCGGCCAGCTCGCGCGCCTCTCGGACCAGGGCGTTGCCGGAGCTGTACTGCTCCCAGCAGCCGCGGTTGCCGCACGGACAGCGGTGGCCGCCGGGCACGACCTGCATGTGGCCGAACTCGCCGGCGACGCCGAACCGGCCCCGCTTGACCTGACCGTCCTCCAGGATGGCGCCGCCGATCCCGGTGCCCAGCGTGATCATGACGAGGTGGTCCTCGCCGCGGCCGGCGCCGAAGCGCCACTCGGCCCAGGCGGCGGCGTTGGCGTCGTTGTCGACGAGGACCGGTACCGACAGGCGTTCGGAGAGACGGTCGCGCAGCGGCTCGTTGCGCCAGGACAGGTGGGGTGCGAAGAGCACGCGGTTGCGGTCGGCGTCGACCCAGCCCGCCGCGCCGATGCCGACGGCGTGCACGTCGTGCCGGTCTGACAGGTCCAGGACCAGCTCGGCGATGGTGTCCTCGACGACCTTCGGGCTCTTGGACTTGTCCGGGGTCTCCGTGCGGAGCTTCTCCAGGATGTTGCCGTCGGCGTCGACGACGCCCGCCATCACCTTGGTGCCGCCGATGTCGATGCCGACCGTCGGGACCCGGGGCGCCGTCAGGTGGGAACGGCGCTCACGGGTGCCCACGGTGCGCAGGACCGGGGCTCGGCGGGAGCCGATGGGGGCGGTGAGGTCGCGGTAGGTGCTCATCGGCCCCGATTCTGCCGCACGCCCGGTAAGGGTGCTGTACGGGGCACCGGACGACCGGTGCCCCCGGCGTAGCGCACGCGCGCGCGTGGTGGTCGCCCGCGCGGGTGCCAACACCCTTCAGGAGGTGCCCTTTTCGAGTTCGTGACGGAGATCGTCGAGTTCGCTGCCGCCCGCCATCTGACGGGTCAGCTCCTCCAGGGTGATCTCGTCGCGTGTGTGATGCCCCACCATCGTGCCCCTCTTCAGGAGCACGAACCGGTCCCCCACGAGGTATGCGTGGTGCGGGTTGTGGGTGATGAGTACGACACCCAGGCCCTGGTCGCGTGCCGCGGCCACGTACTTCAGCACCACGCCCGACTGCTTGACGCCGAGCGCCGCCGTGGGCTCGTCGAGGACGAGCACCTTCGCGCCGAAGTGGACCGCCCGTGCGATGGCCACGCACTGGCGTTCGCCGCCCGACAGGGTACCGATGGGCTGGTCCACGTCCCGCAGGTCGATGCCCATGCGCAGCAGCGCCTCGCGGGTGGTGCGGCGCATGAGGTCGACGTCCAGGCGCTTGAGGGGGCCGACGCCCTTCCTGGGCTCGGAGCCGAGGAAGAAGTTGCGCCAGACCGGCATCAGGCCGACCACGGCCAGGTCCTGGTAGACGGTCGCGATGCCCCGGTCCAGGGCCTCGCGCGGGGAGGACAAGGAGGTCTCCTCCCCTTCGATGCGCAGGACGCCGCCGTCGTGCCGGTGCAGTCCGGCGATCATCTTGATCAGCGTGGACTTGCCTGCGCCGTTGTCGCCCAGCACGCAGGTGATCTCACCGGCGTGCACTTCGAGGGAGACGCCTTCGAGGGCGCGGACGGTGCCGTAGTGCTTGCTGATGTCCGACAGTTCCACCATTGCCGTGCGGGTCTCGGTCTGCGTCACTTGGCGGCCTCCGCCCGCTTGCGGACCCAGGCGTTGAGCAGGGTCGCGAGGAGCAGCATCGCTCCGAGGAAGAACTTGAACCAGTCGGGGTTCCATTCGGCGAAGACGATGCCCTTGCTGGTCATGCCGAACAGCAGCGCGCCGACCGCCGAGCCGACGGCGCTGCCGTAGCCGCCGGTGATCAGGCAGCCGCCGATGACGGCGGCGATGATGTAGATCAGTTCGTTGCCGACGCCCTCGCCGGACTGCACGGCGTCGAAGGAGAACAGCAGGTGCTGCCCGGAGATCCAGGCGCCGAACGCCACGCCCGTGTACAGGCCGATCTTGGTCCTGGTGACGGGTACGCCGACCGCTCGGGCGGCGTCCTGGTTGCCGCCGACGGCGAAGATCCAGTTGCCGGTGCGGGTGCGCAGCAGGATCCAGGAGGCGACGGCGACCAGGGCGAGCCACCACAGGATGGTGACCTTGAAGTCGACGCCGCCGACGGTGAACGTGGAGGCGAAGACGGCGTGGGCGGCCGGGAAGCCCTCCATGTCGCCGATGGTCTTCGTGGAGACGGTGTCGTCGATCAGCTTGGTGAAGCCGAGGTTCATGCCGGTCAGCATCAGGAAGGTGCCCAGGGTGATGATGAAGCTGGGCAGTTTGGTGCGGGTCAGCATGAAGCCGTTGAAGGCGCCGATCGCGAGGGTGACGAGGAGGGAGACGCCGACGCCGACCCAGACGTTCGCCGTCATCTGGTAGCTGAACATCGACGAGACCAGCGCCGAGGAGGTCACCATCACACCCGCGGACAGGTCGAACTCGCCGCCGATCATGAGCAGCGCGACCGGGACGGCCATGATGCCGATCGTGGAGGACGCGTACAGCACGGTGCTGAGGCTGGACGCCCGTACGAACCCGTCGGCGGCCACGGCGAAGAAGACGAAGACGGCGATCGCCCCGACGACCGAGCCCAGCTCGGGCCGGGAGAGCAGCTTGCGCAGCGCCGAGGTGCGCAGGAGCCTTTCGTCGGTGAGGGTCGCCGCCCGGTCCGGGGCGGCGCTCATCGGGTGCCCCGATTCGCGTACTCCTCCAGGGCCGCCGCCTGGTCCTTGGTGACGATCTGCGGGCCGGTGAGGACCGGCTTGCCGCCGCCGAGGACGTCGCCGTTGTACTTGTACAGCCACAGCAGGTCGACGGCCTGGTAGCCCTGGAGGTAGGGCTGCTGGTCGACGGCGAAGCCGAGGGTGCCGTCCTTCAGCTCGGCGGCGACCTTGGCGTTCAGGTCGAAGGTGTCGACCTCGGCCTTGCTGCCCGCGTCCGCCCTGGCCTTGACGGCGGTGTCGGCGTAGGGGGCGCCGAGGGTGACGACCGCGTCGACGGACTTGTCCGCCTGGAGCTTGGCCCCGATCGCGGACTGCACGTCGGGCATGTTGGTGCCGTTGACGTAGAGGTTGTCGACCTTGCCGGTGAAGGTCTTGGCGACACCGGCGCAGCGCTGCTCGTGGCCGACGTTGCCCTGTTCGTGCAGGACGCACAGGGCCTTCTTCTTGCCGCGCTTGTTCAGTTCCTCGCCGACGGCCTCCCCGGCCACGGTCTCGTCCTGGCCGATGTGCGTGAGGGCGCCGAAGGCCTTGGACTCCGCGGAGCCGGAGTTCACCGTCACCACCGGGATGCCGGCCTTCTCGGCGCGGGCCACGGCGGCCTTCATGGCGTCGGGCTTGGCGAGGGTGACGATGATGCCGTCGACCTTCTTGTCCACCGCCGCGTCCACGAGCTGCGCCTGCTGCTGGGCCTCGTCGTCGTGCGAGTACAGGAAGTTGATGTTGTCCTTGACGGCGGCCTGCTTCGCGCCGTTCTGCACGATGTCCCAGAAGGTGTCCCCGTCGCCGGAGTGGGTGATCATCGCGAAGGTCCAGCGGGGCGTGTTCACCGCCGCCCTGCCCTGGGCCGCCGCGGCCTTGCGGGCGTCCTCCGCCCGCTTGCCGCCGGTGCTGCTGCATCCCGCGAGGGACAGCGACAGCGCCCCTGCGAGCGCGATGCCTACCCAGGTTGGAAACCGTGCCACGAGGCCGTGCCCTTCTAGCTGTGTTCTCCGGTAGCCGTGTTCTCCGGCTGTGTCCGAACGTACGCGCGGGGCCGATGGCATGCCCATCAACCCCGAACATCGCATTATCGGGCATGGACGGGCGGAGGCAAACGGCCGGGGGCCGGAACCTCCTCGCCTTGTCCGGACATTGTGACGCCGGGCCGCCGGATTCAGGCGCTGTTCTCGGTCCAGGCCGGGCCCCCGGATCAGGGCGGGGCTCCCGGGTCAGGACCGCACGAGCAGCTGGAACTCGAAGGAGTAGCGGGAGGGCCGGTAGGTATGGGTGCCGAACTCCACCGCTCGGCCCGTGTCGTCGAAGGTGGTGCGTTCCATCGTGAGCAGGGGAGCCCCCTCCGCCTCGGCGAGCCGCTCCGCCTCGGAGGGGGTGGCGGCGCGGGCGCCGATGGACTGGCGGGCGCTGTGCAGGGTGATCCCGGCGGAGCGCATCAGCCGGTACAGGCCGGTGGCCTCCAGCTGTCCGGTGTCCAGGTCGAGCAGGCCGGTCGGCAGGTGGTTGGTCAGGTACGCCATCGGCTCGCCGTACGCGAGTCGCAGCCGCTCCACGCGGTGCACGTCCGCCCCCTCGGCCACGCCCAAGGCGGCGGCGACCTCGGTGGACGCCGGGACGACCGTGTTGACCAGGACCCTGCTCGTGGGCCGCTGCCCGGCCGCCTCCAGGTCGTCGTAGAGGCTGCTCAGCTCCAGCGGGCGCTTGACCTGGCTGTGCACGACCTGGGTGCCGACACCGCGGCGGCGCACCAGCAGCCCCTTGTCGACGAGCGACTGGATGGCCTGGCGGACGGTGGGACGGGACAGGCCGAGCCGGGCGGCCAGATCGATCTCGTTGCCCAGCAGACTGCCGGGAGTGAGGGCACCCTGCTCGATCGCCGCTTCGAGCTGCTGTGACAGCTGGTAGTACAACGGCACAGGAGAACTCCGGTCGACACTGAGCGCGAGCGACACGGTGGGGTCCACATCTGGTTTGGGCACGGGCCGAGCGTAGCCCTGTGGTCGGTTGACGGGAAGTCGTGTAGTCAGGTTGTCCTTACATATTCAGGGCAGAGCTTGCGGTACGCCCCCGCCTTGCGGCAGCCGACCGGGCGGCGGAACGCCTGCACCGGCCACCAGGGTGGCCGGTCTCACCCCGGCCGACTGCGAAGCGGCTGCGACCGGCTACCAGCGCACCGGTAGCGTCCGGGCGCCCCGGATGAGCATGCCCGGCAGCCACTCCGCCGCCGGGGCGTCGAGGGCCAGGGCGGGCGCCCGGCGCAGGAGGGTGTGCAGGGCGGTGCGCGCTTCCAGCCGGGCCAGGGGCGCACCCAGGCAGAAGTGGATGCCGTGGCCGAAGGCGAGGTGGCCCCGGGTGTCGCGGTGGAGGTCGAAGCGGTCCGCTGCCGGGAAGCGGTCGGCGTCCCGGTCGGCCGCGGCGAGTCCGATCAGTACCGGTTCGCCGCGCGCGATGGCGGTGCCTCCGATCTCCAGGGGCTCGGCCGCGTACCGGAAGGTGGCGTTCTCCACCGGGCCCTCGTAGCGCAGCGTCTCCTCGACTGCGGCGTCCACCAGTGCGGGGTCGGCCCGCACCTCGGCGAGTTGTCCGGGGTGCCCGAGCAGGGTGCGGACGGTGTTGGCGATGAGGTTGACCGTGGTCTCGTGGCCTGCGATGAGCAGCAGGAACGCCATGCCCTGCAACTCCTCCGGGGAGAGCCGGTCGCCGTCCTCCGCGGTGGTGCGGATGAGCGCCCCGAGCAGGTCGTCGGAGGGCCCGGCGCACCGCTTGTCCTCGACCAGTCCGCAGAGGTAGGCGGCGAGCCGGTCCACGGCCCGGAGGAAGCCCTCCTCGCTGGCGGGTGCGACGAACTCGTTGGACATCTCGCGGAACGCGGTCCGGTCCATCTCGGGCACGCCCAGCAGTTCGCAGATGACCGTGATCGGCAGCGGGTAGGCGAACGCCTCCACGAGGTCCGCGCGTCCGAGCGGCAGCATCGCGTCCAGCAGCTCGTCGGTGATCGTCTGGATCCGGGGCCGCAGCGCCTCCACGCGGCGCGCGGTGAACGCGCGGGTGACCAGGGCGCGCAGCCGCGTGTGCTGCGGCGGGTCCGCCACCAGCAGGTGCCGGCCGAGCACCTGGTCCTCGACGGCCCGTAGGTTCTCCTCGCCGGGCCGTGCGCCCGTACCGGTGACGTCCTTGGCGAGGCGGGGGTCGGCGAGGGCGGCGCGCGCCTCGTCGTACCCGACGACGAGCCAGCTGTCGTAGGACTCAGGCGGTGGCAGCCGCACGCGGTGGACCGGGCCCAGCTCGCGCAGCCGCGCGTAGACCGGGTGGGGGTCGTCCCGGAACCCCTCGCCGTACTCCGCCAGGTCGATCACGTCTGCCATCTCGGCTCCCCTCCGGGGCGCGCACGCCGCCCGGCGCCCGCGCCTGCCCGGACAACGAGCGGCGGCGGCGCGAAGTGCCCCGCGAGGCGTCCTCTTCGACAGGCGCCGCCACGGCTTCGGGAGGCGCCCCTGCGACGCCTCCTCCTCCCCCTAGGAGGCGTCCTCTTCGAGGAGCCCCGCGTCATGGGCGAGCAGCGCGATCTGCACGCGGTTGTTGAGATCGAGCTTGGCGAGGATGCGGGAGACGTGCGTCTTGACGGTGGCGACGCTCATGAACAGTTCGGTGGCTATCGCAGCGTTGGCCAGGCCCTGGCCGATCCGGACGGCCACGTCGCGTTCGCGGTCGTTGAGCGCGGCGAGGCGCTCACGCGCGCGGGAGCGCCGGTCGTCGCCCGCCGCTCCGGCCGCGTGCCGCATCAACTGGCGTGTGACGGTGGGCGAGAGCACGGGGTCGCCGGCCGCCACCCGGCGCACCGCCTCGACGATCTCGGCCGGCGGGGTGTCCTTGAGGACGAAGCCGGCGGCGCCCGCGCGCAGCGCCCGCAGCACCTGCTCATCGGCGTGGAAGGTGGTCAGGACCACGACCTGCGGTGCCTCCGGGCGAACGCGCAGCCGTTCCGTCGCCGTGATGCCGTCCACGCCCGGCATGCGCACGTCCATGAGGACGACGTCCGGGCGGGTGCGCTCGGCCAGCGCCTCCACCTCGCCGCCGTCGGCCGCCTCACCGACGATCTCGATGTCGGCGGCGCCTCCCATCATGAAGGACAGGCCCGCCCTCACCAGCGGGTCGTCGTCGACGAGGAGCACTCGGATCACGGTCATGGGCCCAGCCAACCAAACCGCCCGCACCGGAGCCACACCGGCTCGCCGCCTGGCGGCCTCCGCCCGGTTCCCGGCCCGGGCCCCTGGCCGGGCCCGCGCCCCTGTCCGGGTCCCGGTCCGGTTCCGGTTCCGGTTCCCGGACGCCCCAGGGCGCACCGACGGCCACGATGTCGGCCCTGGAAGCCCGGCGGTGGCACCATGGGCCTTCATGCGTGCCGCTTACATCGAAAAGCTGGGGCCGCCCGACGTCATCCGCTGGGGTGAGCTGCCGCCGCCCGCGCCGAAGCCCGGCGAGGTGCTGGTGGACGTGCTGGCGACAGCGGTCGACCCGGTGGACACCTTCGTCCGGTCCGGGGTGTTCCGTACGCCGCTGACCTTCCCGTTCGTGGTGGGGCGCGACCTCGTGGGGACGGTGGCGTCCGGCGGGCCGGGGTTCGCCGCCGGCGAGACGGTGTGGTGCAACAGCCTCGGCCATGACGGGCGCCAGGGTGCGGCCGCCGAACAGGCGGCCGTACCGGCCGACCGCCTCTACCGCCTGCCTCCGGGCGTGCGCCCCGAGGAGGCGGTGGCCGTGTTCCACCCCGCGGCGACCGCGCACCTGGCACTGTTCGCGCACGGCGGCCTGCGGCCCGGGGAGACGGTGCTGGTCGGCGGGGCCGGCGGCAATGTGGGCAGCGCACTGGTGGAACTGGCAGCGTGCGCCGGGGCGCGTGTCCTGGCGACGGCCGCGCCCCGTGACCACGCGCACGTGCGGTCCCTGGGTGCGGCGGAGGTCGTGGACTACCACGCCGACGGTCTCGTGGAGCGGCTGGCGGCCCTGGCCCCGGACGGCGTGGACGTCCATGTCGACACCTCCGGCCGCAACGACCTGCGGGCCGCGGTCGCCCTCCTCGCGCACCGGGGCCGTGTCGTGCTCCTAGCCGGTGCCCGGGACGAGGCCGCCCTGCCGGTCGGCCCGCTCTACATGAAGGACGGTTCCCTGCGCGGCTTCGCCATCTCCCACGCGACGGTCGCCGAGCTGGCCGGGGCGGCGGACGCCGTGAACGAACGGCTGGCGCGGGGCGGACTGCGACCGCGCGCGGTGGAGTACGGCTCCCTGAGCGAGACGGCGCGCGCGCATCAGCGGGTGGAGCGCGGCGAACTGCACGGACGGCGCCTGGTGCTGCGGCCCTGAGGACGCGGCGCGGGAACGGGAGGCGGCCCGGACCGCTCGGGGACTGCCCGGGCGGTGACCGGGGTCGTCGGGGCTGACTCGGACCGGTGCGGGCCCCGTTCCGCGGCCTGTTCCCCGGTGACCAGGGCACGCACCACGGAGCGGGTCTCGCGCAGGCCGGCGTACGCACCACGGAGCGGGCAGCGGTGCAGAGCCGGCGTACGCCCGGCGCGAGTGGTCGTCGAGTCGGCGCCGGCGCGGACCGGCGTACGCCCGGCGCGTGCGGTGCTCAGGCCGGCCACGGCAGGTGCGCCCGGCGCGTGCGGTGCTCAGGCCGGCCACGGCAGGTGCGCCCGGATCTCGAAGCCGCCGTCCGGTGTGCGCCCGTGGCGCAGGGTGCCGCCGGCCAGGGCGGCGCGTTCGGTGAGGCCGATGAGGCCCTGCCCGGAGCCGGGAACGGGCGGGACCTCGCCCTCGGGCGGCGGGTTGCGGACGTGGACGGCGAGGTCCTGCCCGGCGCCGCCGGTGACGGTCACCGTGACCTCCGCGCCGGGGGCGTGCTTGCGGGCGTTGGTCAGGGCCTCCTGCGCGATGCGGTAGGCGGTGCGGCCGACGGAGGCGGGCACGGCGGCCGGGTCGACGACCTGACCGGTCAGCGTCACCTTCATGCCGGCCTCGCGGGACTCGGCGACCAGGGCGTCCAGCGCGGCCAGCGTGGGCTGCGGGCGGCCCGCGTCGTCGGAGTCCCCGGCGCGCAGGACGCCGATGATCTCCCGCAGGTCCTGTAGAGCCTCGTGCGCGCTCTCCCGGATGACCCCGGCGGCCCGCACGATCTCCGCGCGGGGCGCGTCGGGCCGGAACTCCAGCGCGCCGGCGTGCACGCTCAGCAGGGTCAGCCGGTGCGCGAGGACGTCGTGCATCTCCCGGGCGATGGCCTCCCGGGCGAGCCGCTGCGCCTGCTCGGCACGGAGCCGTGCCTCCGTCTCGGCACGCCGCGCCCGGTCCCGCAGGCTCAGCATCAGCTGCCGCTTGGAGCGTACGAACATGCCCCAGCCGATCACCGACAACGTCAGCAGCTCGCCGAAGACGACGACGCCCGGGTAGGACAGATCGGGGTCCGGGCGCAGCCAGTAGAAGAGCGGGATCAGCGCGAGCTGGGCGCCGCCCACCCAGACCACGTACCGGAACGGGCGGTGCACGGTGAGGGTGAAGAGGGCGACGACGAGCGCGCCGCCCGCGCTGTTCGAGACGAGGCTGACGGGGACCGTGGCAACGGCGAGCCCGAGGGGCCAGCGGCGGCGCAGCCAGATCGCGGCGCAGGCCAGCGCGCCGACCACCTGGTCGGTGACGGCCAGGGCGCGTGGCAGGTCCGTCTCGTTCGGCAGCGAGCGGACGGCGCTGATGCCGATGAGCACGGCCAGGAAGAAGCAGAAGAAGTCGACGAGCCAGTCACGGGCGGTGCGCCGGGTCCGGCCGGTGCGCCCCGCGTCGGGGTCGAGTTCGTCGGCCACGGCGGAGGGCAGCCACCAGCGCCGCCCGTTGAACACCGTCGGCTCCGGCGTCGTCCTGTCAGCTGTCACAGTCGACAAATCTACGCAACGGAAAAGGCCCGCCGTCGTGTGCGGAGCACATCCGCGACCAAAGTCGCCGGGCCGGCGACCTTCGGCTCCCAGCCCCGGGCGGCCCGTGGACCTTGGTCGGCCGGAAACCCGCCCCGCGGCCGATGCGCGTGGGGGGAGCGCGGGGCGAGTCTCGGGTGCATGAAGAAGGTTCTGGAGGTCGTCGGATTCATCGCCCTGGTGCAGGGGGCGCTGGGTTTCGTGCAGGAGTTCACCGACTGGAACGTGGGCCTGGTGCGGCGCGTGCCGTTCCTCCACGGCTACGAGGTGTTCGTGAGCTTCGTCCTGATCGTGCTGGCCTGCGCCCTGTTCGCCGCCGCCGACAGCCGCAAGCGGTGAGCGTGCGCCGGGCCGTCGGTGCGGCGAGCGTGCGCCGGGCGGCCGGTGCGGTCGCCCGGCGGCGGTTGGTGACGGCCCGGCGGCAGGCTCAGCAGCCGAAGTCGACGAGGTCGAACGTGGCGTAGTGGTCGGAGGTGTAGTAGTCCTCCTGGGTCCGCTCGCCGGTGATGATCCGGCGGGCGCCCCGGGTGGGGGAACCGGGGGTGACCACCGTGTACTCGTGGTAGTAGCCGCCGGCCTGGCTGGGCAGGACGCCCTCGCGGTTCTGGAAGACGGTGCCGTCCTGCGAGTAGGGGAAGGGCCCGCCCTGGTCGATCAGGTCGAGCGTGTGGTGCGCCTGGGAGGGCAGGGCGCCGTAGCAGATGCTGCCGACCGAGGACGTGGCGGCGCCGGCCTGGCCGGCGGAGACGGTGCCGCCGACGAGGAGGGCGGACAGGAGGGCGCCCGCGGCGCCGATGCGGGTCATGCGTGGGGGGAATCTCATGGACTCATGATGACGCGCGTAGACAGTGGCATGTCAATGTCAAATTCGTGGAGTTTACCGTCAAGTCCGGTGAATTCACTCTTGGTTGACCTTCAGCGTTCAGGTGTTCCCTGGACGTTCATGCGAACTCGAACCGGATCGAGAGCGGACGCGCGATGCCCGCTGCCGCTCCGGTCGCCGCCGGGGACCTCGGCGTCCGATGGCCGCCAGCACCGGTGGCGGCCGGCCGCTGGGATGGGGGACATGACTTCTCAGCGGAACCTCGAAGACAGCGCCCTCGACATCGGGAGCCTCCACGGCGGAGCCCTCCACGGCCGGGGCCTCCAGGGCAAGGTGGCGCTCGTGACCGGCGGCAGCCGCGGGATCGGTGCGGCGACGGCTCTGCGGCTCGCCCGCGAGGGCGCCGACGTGGCCCTCACCTACGTGAACGGAAAGGATGCGGCCGAGGACGTGGCGCGGGCCGTACGGCGGCTCGGGCGGCGGTCGGTCGCCCTGCGCGCCGACGCGGCCGACCCGGGCGAGGCGGCGGATGTCGTCGGCCGCGCGAGCGCCGAGATGGGCGCGCTCGACGTGCTCGTGAACAACGCGGGCGTGGGCGTGCTGGGACCGGTGGAGAGCCTGACCCTGGCCGACACCGACCGGGTGCTCGCGGTGAACGTGCGCGCCGTCTTCCTGGCCTGCCGGTCCGCCGCCGCGCGGATGCGGGAGGGCGGCCGGATCGTCACCATCGGCACCTGCATGACCCAGCGCGTGCCGGGGCCGGGCGGGACCCTCTACGCGACCGGCAAGTCCGCCCTGATCGGTCTGACCAAGGCGCTCGCCCGGGAGTTGGGCCCACGCGGCATCACTGCGAACATCGTCCACCCCGGTCCCATCGACACCGACATGAACCCCGCCGACGGGCCGCACGCGCCCGGCCAGGCGGCCATGACGGCCCTGGGCCGCTTCGGCACGGCCGACGAGGTCGCCTCGATGGTGGCGTACCTGGCGGGGGCCGACGCTGCCTACGTCACGGGGGCGGAGTTCTCCGTGGACGGCGGACACGCCGCCTGAGGCTCCGGGGACCGCACCGCGCGCGGGCGCATTGTGCGCGGGCGCATTGTGCGCGGACACCCCGCATGCGGCCCGTCCCACGGGACCGCGCACAGACGCGCAGCGTGAGGCCCGGACGACGGGTCCGCCCACAGAAGCCCCGCGTGAGGCCCGGGCGACGGGACCGCGCACAGACGCGCAGCGGGCGGGCGCGGTCGGCCGGCCCGGACCCCGTACAGGCGCCCGGGCCCCGCGCAGCCGCCGTACATGGATGGCGGTCCGGGCGGGGCGGGGATCGCGGGGCGCGCCGGTGCTGTCGGGCCGGGCGCCCCGCGGGCCGTGGGGCGGGTCAGCCGCCCAGTTCCTGGTGGCGGGCGGCCAGGCGCTTCGCGCCGTCCTCCGTCAGGGAGCCGAACAGACGCAGGCGGGAGATGCCTCCGTCCGGGAAGATGTCCACGCGCGCGTGCGTGCCGACGGCGGGCACGGGCAGCACGAAGCGGTGGTTGGTGTCGGGCTGGCAGCGCGTGCGCGGCAGGACCTCGTGCCACTCGCCGTCCTCCCCGTCCTTGACCGACACCGACGCCCAGCCGGCGCTGTTGCCCTTGAGGTAGGCGGTGTCGATCTCGACGGCGCGGATCTCGGAGCGGGCGACCAGCTCGTAGCGGATCCAGTCGTTGCCCTGGTCGCGGCGGCGGCGGGTCTCCCAGCCGTCGTCCATCTTGCGGGAGCGGCCCGGCTGGATGGTGTTGGTGGCGGGCGAGTAGAAGAGGTTGGAGGCGTCCTCGACCCGGCCGCCGTTCTCCAGGGCGACCACGTCGAAGGTGCCGAGCACCTCCAGCCACTTCGGGTCGGGCACGACCTCGCCGTACACGCGCAGCCGCGCGATGCCGCCGTCGGGGTGCTGGTTGACGCGCAGGTGCGTGAAGCGCTGCTCCACGTCGACCTCGAAGCCGTTGGCCGCGTGGCCGCCGATCGGGGTGCGCGGGACGAGGGTCGTCCACTTGACGTCCTGGGCGAGGAGTTCCTCCGGCGAGGGGGAGCCCGGTACGCAGGTGCCTTCCACCGACACGGCCTGCGCGTAGTTGCCGCGGAAGTGCGCGGTGTCGATGACGACACCGCGTACGACGCCCGGCGCGCCGAGCCGGACCAGCGCCCAGTCATGGTCGTCCTCGGTGGGCCAGGGGTGCCCGGCGGACGCGCCGCGGCGGCGGCGGGTCTCCCAGCCGTCCATGACCTTGCCCTTGTGCCCGAAGTGCTCGGGGTCGAACTCGGCGCGCTCGGGCACCAGCAGGTTCTCGCGCTGGGCGAAGAACTCGTCGTTGGCGGCGACGACCCCGGCGCCCAGGCGGCGGTCGGCGAGGTTGGCGTGCTGGGTGAAGGGGAAGTCGGCGGTGCGGTAGTCCGCGTACGGGTCACCGCCTCCGTAGGGGTTCGCGTCGCCGGTGAAACGGGGAGTCGCCGTCACGGTGATCAGTTCTTCCTTTCGGGAGTCGGCCGGTGCGGATGGGGAGCGCGGGTACGGTCGCGGTACGGCCGCGGTGGCACCCGCGCGTGTGGGTGGGTGGCTCAGTGGGACCTGGTCAGCAGCCGGCCCTTCGGCTCGGTGAACTCGCCGCCGGAGACGATGCGCTCGCCGCGCAGCCAGGTGGACTTCACCACGCCGTGCAGGGTCCGGCCCGCGTACGCGGTGACGCGGTTGCGGTGCTGGAGGCGGGCCGGGTCGACGGTGAAGGTCTCCTCGGGGGCGAGGACGGCGAAGTCGGCGTCGCGTCCGGCCTCGATGGCGCCCTTGCGGTCCAGGCCGGCGAGGGCGGCGGTGCGCGTGGACATCCAGCGGACCACGTCCTCCAGTCCGTACCCGCGCTTGCGGGCCTCGGTCCACACGGCCGCGAGACTCACCTGGAGGGAGGAGACGCCGCCCCAGGCGGTGGCGAAGTCGTCGGTCTTCAGGTCCGCGGTCGAGGGCGAGTGGTCGGTGACGACGCAGTCGATGGTGCCGTCGGCCAGCGCCTGCCAGAGCAGGTCCTGGTTGGCGGCCTCGCGGATCGGCGGGCAGCACTTGAACTCGCTGGCGCCGTCCGGGACCTCCTCGGCGGTCAGGGTCAGGTAGTGCGGGCAGGTCTCCACCGTGATCCGCACGCCCTCCGCCCTGGCCTCGGCGATCAGCGGCAGCGCGTCGCTGGAGGAGAGGTGGAGTACGTGCACGCGCGCGTCCAGGCGCTTGGCCTGCGCGATCAGCGTGGCGATGGCGGTGTCCTCGGCGTCGCGCGGGCGGGAGGCGAGGAAGTCGGTGTACTTGGGTCCGCCGTGCTGCGGGGCGGCGTCGAGGTGATGCGGGTCCTCGGCGTGCACGATCAGCAGGCCGCCGAAGCCGGCTATCTCCGCCAGCGAGGTGGCGAGCCGGTCCTGGTCGAGGTGCGGGAACTCGTCCACGCCGGACGGCGACAGGAAGCACTTGAAGCCGAAGACGCCGGCGTCGTGCAGCGGGCGCAGGTCCTTGACGTTGTCGGGCAGCGCGCCGCCCCAGAAGCCGACGTCGATGTGCGCCTTGTCCCGGGCCACGTCCTGTTTGACGTGCAGGTTGTCCACCGTGGTGGTGGGCGGCAGGGAGTTGAGCGGCATGTCGATCAGGGTGGTGATGCCGCCGGCCGCCGCGGCGCGCGTGGCGGTCCAGAAGCCCTCCCACTCGGTGCGGCCCGGGTCGTTCACGTGCACGTGGGTGTCCACCAGGCCCGGCAGCAGGACGTCGTCGCCGAGGTCCTCCAGACGGGCCCCGGCGGGTACCTCGGCGTCGTGGGGCAGTACGGCCGTGATCACGCCGTCGGCGACCACGACGGACGCGGCGCGCGTCCCCTCGGGCGTGATGACTCGTGTCGAGCGCAGCACCAGTTGAGCGTCGGACACCGGGACCCCTCTCTTCGTCGCCGCCGTGCTTCCAGGACACGAGGGCACAGGGACTTACGCCCATTTACACCCATGTAACGGACTTCAACGTTCTGTTGAAGGAGTCTTCACTCCCACCCTCACCCCGTCAAGGGGCACACTGCTGGACAGCCGGCCGGCGCACACACTCTGGACGTTTCCACAAAGCGGAATTAGAATTCCAATAGACAGAACGTAGTTCCGTACAGGCAGGGAGTCAACCGTCCCCCCGGTAGGCTTTGGCCCTTCCTGCCCGCCCCGAAAGGAACGCGCCGTGCCGACGTCCAGCGCCAGCACCACCGACTCCGCCAAGTCCTCCGCCAGCGGTGGCGTCCAGTCCCTCGAGCGCGCCTTCGACCTGCTCGAACGGATGGCGGACGCGGGCGGCGAGGTGGGCCTGAGCGAGTTGTCCGCCGCCAGCGGACTGCCCCTGCCGACCATCCACCGCCTGATGCGCACGCTCGTGGCCTGCGGGTACGTCCGCCAGCAGCCCAACCGGCGGTACGCGCTCGGCCCCCGGCTGATCCGCCTGGGCGAGTCCGCCTCCCGCCTGCTGGGCACCTGGGCCCGCCCCTACCTCGCCCGGCTGGTCGACGAGACCGGGGAGACGGCGAACATGGCGCTCCTCGACGGCGACGAGATCGTGTACGTGGCGCAGGTGCCGTCCCGGCACTCGATGCGGATGTTCACCGAGGTCGGCCGGCGCGTGCTGCCGCACTCCACCGGCGTGGGCAAGGCGCTCCTCGCGCACACCCCGGACCAGGAGGTGCGTGCCCTGCTCGCCCGGACCGGCATGCCCGCCACCACCGAGAAGACGATCACGACTCCCGAGGGCTTCCTCGCGGCCCTGGAGGACGTGCGCAAGCTCGGTTACGCCATGGACGACAACGAGCAGGAGATAGGGGTGCGCTGCCTCGCGGTCACCGTGCCCGACTCCCCCACCGCGGCGGCGATCTCCATCTCCGGTCCGGCCGGCCGGGTCACGGAGACCGCGACCGAGCGCATCGTCCCGGTCCTGCAGCAGGTGGCGGCGGAACTGTCCCAGGCGCTGACCAGCGCGGGGGCGACGGCCTGAGGGGGAGCTGACGCGGGCGGGCCCACTCGTGAGGGGGGCGGTGCCGTGCCGGTCCCGCGCACGTTCCGCCGGGCCGTACCCCGTCGGCCGCACCCCACCAAGGCCGCACCCCAGTCCGCGACGATCAGCCGCCCGGCCGGTGCAGCGGGCACGCCCACGGACCGACGTGCCTGCATCCCCACGCGCACGCCCAGCACCCGGCGCCCACCTGCCCGTTCTCCGTGTGACCGGCGTGGCCGCAGGGAGTGAGCAGGCCGGGCCCGCCCCAGGCGGAGGCCCCGGTCACCGTCGTGACGGCGCCCGCGGGCAGGCGCGAGGCGATGCCGACGGATCCTCCCGGGCCGCCGCCCCGAGCCCCACCCCGAACCTACCGGCTCGGCGGCTCAGTGGACCGGCGCTGACCCGGGCCGGCCGAGGGGTGGCGGCCCGAACATGTCCACTGCCGCCCGCACCTCGGACAGACCGCCCCGCAGGGCGCTGACCGAGCCTATGGAACCTGCGATCAGCAGCAGGGAGCGGCGCAGCCGGGGGATCTCGGGGGTGCCGTCGGCGACCATCGCGGCGAGCGCGGCGAGTTCGTCCTCGGCTATGGAGCGGTCGGGGAACTCGCGGGGATGAGCGGCGAGTTCCCGGCGTAACCGGGACACCGCAGTGCGCAGTTCCGCCACCCGCGGGTCCTCTCCGCTGCCGGTCACCGGTCTTTGTCCCAAGCTCCGCAACACAGCCCTCCCCCTCGCACGTCGTCGTGCGCAGTCCCCGGACGCGGGTCAGTAAACGCCACCCGGGGCGCGGCGCGCCACCGTACGGACCGAAATTCAGCCCCGCGCGCCGGGCACGGGCGACGGGCCGTCAGGTATGCAGGACGTATGACACGCATGACACCTGCGGGCGGCAAAGACGGCAAGGACGGCGGCAAGGACGGCACGGACGACGAGGTCGCCGGTCTCGTCCTGGCCGCCGGCGGCGGACGGCGGCTGGGTGGCCGGCCCAAGGCGCTGCTCACGCACCGGGGCCGGCCGCTGGTGGAGCACGCGGTGGGCGTGCTGCGGGCGGCGGGGTGCACGCGCGTGCACGTGGTCCTGGGCGCGCGGGCGCCGGACGTACGGGAGCGGGCGCACCTGGAGGGGTGCGTCCTCGTGGACAACGCCGACTGGGAGCAGGGCATGGGCTCCTCCCTGCGAGCCGGACTGGACTCGCTGGCGGGGTCGGGCGCGCGGGCGGTGCTGGTCTCGCTCGTCGACCAGCCCGGCATCGGGGCGGAGGCGGTGGCGCGGGTGCGGGCGGCCTTCGGGGACGAGACGTCGCTGGTCTCGGCGGCCTATGACGGCGTGCGCGGGCACCCGGTGCTGTTCGGCGCGGCGCACTGGGCGGGCGTCGCGGCGAGTGCGAGCGGGGACCGGGGGGCACGCGCCTATCTGAAGGAGCACGCCGCGCGGATCGCCCTCGTCGAGTGCGGTGACGTCGCACAGGCGTATGACATCGACACGGAAGCGGACCTGGGCCACCTGGAGTGAACGCGATGGCACCCAGCGCCACGTTTCCTCGACTCAGAGAATCTCGACATCAACAAACCATTGAAGTTCCACGATGAGGAAACTACTATCCACTGTTCAGAAGCACCCGACCGCACAGCGGGTGCGAATCGCCCTTTCCGTCCCCCTTGGCACCCGGTGCCACCGCTGAAGGAAGTGACAGCTCATGTCCGCACCAGCGCCGTCCCCGCTGGCCATCGTCGACGCCGAGCCCCTGCCCCGGCAGGAGGAGGTCCTCTCCGACGCGGCGCTCGCCTTCGTGGCGGAGCTGCACCGGCGGTTCACGCCGCGCCGCGACGAACTCCTCGCCCGCCGTGCGGAGCGCCGCGCCGAGATCGCCCGCACCTCCACCCTCGACTTCCTCCCCGAGACGGCCGCGATCCGCGCGGACGACTCCTGGAAGGTCGCCCCGGCCCCCGCGGCCCTTGACGACCGCCGGGTCGAGATCACCGGTCCCACCGACCGCAAGATGACCATCAACGCGCTCAACTCGGGCGCCAGGGTCTGGCTCGCCGACTTCGAGGACGCCTCCGCCCCCACCTGGGAGAACGTCGTCCTCGGCCAGCTCAACCTGATCGCCGCCTACACCCGCAGCATCGACTTCACCGACCCGCGGTCCGGGAAGTCGTACGCACTGCGCCCCGCCGCGGAACTGGCCACGGTCGTCATGCGCCCGCGCGGCTGGCACCTCGACGAACGCCACCTCACCGACGCCGACGGCAAGCCGGTCCCCGGGGCGCTCGTCGACTTCGGCCTGTACTTCTTCCACAACGCCCAGCGCCTGCTCGACCTCGGCAAGGGCCCGTACTTCTACCTCCCGAAGACGGAGTCGCACCTGGAGGCCCGCCTCTGGAACGAGATCTTCGTCTTCGCGCAGGACTACGTCGGCGTCCCGCAGGGCAGCGTGCGCGCCACCGTCCTGATCGAGACGATCACGGCCGCGTACGAGATGGAGGAGATCCTCTACGAGCTGCGCGACCACGCCTCCGGGCTGAACGCCGGCCGCTGGGACTACCTGTTCTCCATCGTCAAGAACTTCCGTGACGGCGGCGAGAAGTTCGTCCTGCCGGACCGCAACGCGGTGACGATGACCGCCCCGTTCATGCGGGCGTACACCGAACTCCTCGTGCGCACCTGCCACAAGCGCGGCGCGCACGCGATCGGCGGCATGGCCGCGTTCATCCCGTCCCGCCGGGACGCCGAGGTCAACAAGGTGGCCTTCGAGAAGGTCCGCGCCGACAAGGACCGCGAGGCCGGCGACGGTTTCGACGGCTCCTGGGTCGCCCACCCCGACCTGGTGCCGATCGCCATGGAGTCCTTCGACAAGGTGCTGGGCGACAAGCCCAACCAGAAGGACCGGCTGCGCGAGGACGTCGACGTCAAGGCGGCCGATCTGATCGCGATCGACTCGCTGGACGCCAAGCCGACGTACGCGGGGCTGGTCAACGCCGTCCAGGTGGGCATCCGTTACATCGAGGCGTGGCTGCGCGGCCTCGGCGCGGTCGCCATCTTCAACCTCATGGAGGACGCGGCCACCGCCGAGATCTCCCGCTCGCAGATCTGGCAGTGGATCAACGCGGGCGTGGAGTTCGAGAACGGCGAGAAGGCCACGCCGGAACTGGCCCGCAAGGTCGCCGCCGAGGAACTGGAGAACATCCGTGAGGAGATCGGCGACGAGACCTTCGCCTCCGGTCACTGGAAGCAGGCGCACGACCTGCTGCTCCAGGTCTCCCTCGACGCGGACTACGCCGACTTCCTGACGCTGCCGGCGTACCAGCAGCTCCAGGGCTGACGGACAGCCGGGAAGCGGAGTCGCCGAGCGGGCGGTCGCGGGAGAAGTTCTCCCCGGGGCCGCCCGCTGGGCGGTTCACGCGTCGCGGTCCAGGTGGACGGACCAGTCCTGCTCCGCGGACGGCTTGCCGTGCAGGTCCGGGACCCGCTTGAGCCAGTCCGGCCGCTCCTGCTGTGTCCGCGCCGCCCGCCGGGCCTCCTCGGCGGCCAGTTCGGCGCGGCCGGGGAAGTCGGTGGGCAGCCAGGCGGAGGAGGCACGCACGCGCGCGTGCAGGTAGCCGACGTAGGCGTCGCGCACCTCGTCGGCCGTGGCGAACCCCGTCTCGTCGCGCAGCCACGCGTCCGGCACCTGGGCCACGATCTCGCGCAGCAGCGCCTCGGTCACCCGCGGCGCCAGCTCGGCGTCGGCCGCGCGCACGTCGGGTGCGTACTGGCCGAGGGCGTGGTGCCGGAAGTCGTACGCCTTCTCGGGCGCGGTCAGGTCCCAGCGGTGGTGGAAGACGAGCGCCGCGCCGTGGTCGATGAGCCACAGGCGCGGGGGCGCGACGCCGAGCGTCGGCCAGATCATCAGATTGGAACTGTGGACGGTACGGTCGACGTTCACCGTCAGCGCGTCCAGCCAGACGATCCGGCCCGCCTCCAGCGGGTCCACCCGGAACGACTTCGCGACCTCCGGGGTGAAGTCCCGCGCCCCCGGCAGGTAGTCCATCCCGAGGTTTACCCCGGCACTGGCGCCGTGCAGCTCCCGCACCTCCTGGTGGACCTCGTGCGCGGCGATCGCCGGATCGAAGTGCACCAGGACCAGCTCCGGGAACCGCAGCCCGAGCGCCCGCGCCAGCTCCCCGACGATCACCTCGGCGACCAGCGCCTTGCGCCCCTGCGCGCTGCCGGTGAACTTGACGACGTACGTGCCGAGATCATCGGCCTCGACGACGCCGGGGACAGAGCCGCCGGAGCGCAGCGGGGTCACGTATCGAACAGCAGTCACGTCGCGCAGCACCCGGCCAGGGTACGACAGGCCCGCCGTGGGCCGGTCCGGCGCTATCCGCTGACCAGCGGGTTCGGCAGGGGGCGGTAGCGGGCGTCGGCGCCGTCCGCGCCCGTCCAGCGCAGCAGGAGGTTGGTCTTGCCGGGCAGGGCCGGCGCGGTGAGCAGGGCGGGCACCTCGGGCAGGTCGTGCCGGGCCAGTTCGCGGCGGACGGCGGGCCACGGGTCGAACCCGGGCCGGCGTTCGGCCAGGGCCGCGGCGATCTCGGTCAGGTGGTTGACGACCAGGCAGTACACCAGGCGCTCCCAGCCGGCCGCCCGGTCCACGTCCGCCAGCAGCTTCACGCCTTCCGCGTCCCTGAAGAGCGCCTGCACGGGCAGGCCGGTGGCGTCCACGGCGATCAGGGAGTTCTGCAGGTGCGCCTCCAGGACCACGCCGTGCCCGGCGAAGGCGGTGAGGGCGGGGGGCACGACCTGCTCCAGGTACGCCGCCCACCACACCGCCGGATCCAGCGGGCCGTCCAGGGGGTTGCCGGCGAACCCTTCGGCCAGGGCGGCGGTGAGCAGTGGCGTCGTGCCGGGCAGCAGGTGCCGTTCCAGCCCGTCCCGGACGACCACCGCCAGTTCCTCGAAGGCGAAGGCGGCCGTGCGGTAGCCGCGGTCGCTCAGCCAGGTCGCCGGGCCACCGGCCGCCGCGAAGGCGGCCGTGACCGCGGCGTCGATGCGGCGCAGTCTCAGCAGGTCGTGCCGCCACAGCCGCCGCACGTCGTTGGTGATGCGCACGTCGAGACTGAACTTGAGGAAGAGGTCGGCGTCCGGGGCGTGGACGGTGCGGATCGCGGCGGTGGGCCGGACCTCGAAGGCCGTCGTGCCCAGCCGGAGCAGCCGGCCGTCGGCGAACGCCCCGGCGAGGGCGCCGCCCGCCAGGTCCAGTTGCCAGGGGTGGGCGGGCAGCAGCCGGTAGCCGGGCGGTGCCTGGCCGAGGGTGTCCAGCGCCGAGGTGTCGCCCTCCTCCACGACCTGGTCCGCGCGCACCGCGAGCAGCACCAGGGGGAAGCGGGCGTACGCCTCGGGCGCGTAGGGCAGCCAGGAGGCGACCGGGCCGCCCCCGCGCGCCTTGGGCGCCGGGTGGTGGGGGTGACCGGTGACGAGGGACTGCTCGGAGCGCGTGTACGGGTCCTCGGGCGGCGCGGCACGGTCCCGGGCGGCGAGCAGCGCCGCTACCGCCTCCCGGCTGTCGATCATCTCGGCGGGCAGTTCGTCGTTGGTCAGGCCGGTGTGGCGGCGCAGTTCCTCGGCGACGAGTTTGACCAGTTCGGTGTGGCCGACGCGCTGCCAGCGGTCCGCGGCGAACACCTCGGGACCGGCGGGCCGCCGCCCGTCGCGCACGCGCAGCAACCGCCCGCATCCCGGCAGCCGGTACACCCGCCGCCCCTCGAGGTCGGGACAGGGCTGGGCCACCTCGCGCAGGAGGCAGTTCAGCAGGGGCGCGGCGGCGTAGGCGTCGGCGCGCGCGGCGACGTCGTCGGTGAGGGGCGCCGCGACGTCGTCCGTGGGGGGCGTCAGCTCCATGCGTTCCATTCGTTCCATACGTCCACACGGTGCGAAGGTGATCAGTATGTCTGCCCGGCGCGCTACCGTGACGCCCGCGCGCCTGATCCGTACCCGAGGAGCCCGACCGTGCACCGTTTCCCGCCCGCCGAGGCCGAGATCGGCGAGGAACTGGCCGCGGTGCGGCCCGGCCTGGTCCCACGGTACGCGCGCGAACTGGGCGGCGCGCGGGCGTCCGTGCTGACCCGGCTGTGGCGCGCGCTGGCCCACGAGCCGCTGCCGTGGATCACCGGGCGGGAGCGGGTGCGGGACGGGCTGGTGCTCCGGCTGTCCGACGGCCGCGTGCTGCACGGGCCGGCGGCGGACCCGTACGCGACGTCCCCGTACGTCACCGCCGTGCGCCTCGGCTCCACGGCCTACGACGATCCGGCGCGGCTGACGACCGCGCTCGCGGTGCCGCACGGTGACGCGTTCGCCGCGGAACTGGCGCACAGCGTCGCCTCGGTGGCCCTGTCACGGGCCGGTCAACCGCCCCGTACCGTCCCTGCCCCCGCCGGCCGCCCCGAGCAGTGGCCGGTCACGGACTGGGAGTGGGAGCAGCGGGTGGTCGACGGGCATCCCTTCCACCCCAACTGCCGTGCCCGGCCCGGCTTCTCGGTGGCCGAACAGTTCGCGTACGGGCCCGAGCACCGGCCCGTGGTGGAGCTGGGGCTGGTAGCCGTCCCGGAGGGGGAGTGCCTGGTGAGCGGTGCGTGGCCCGAGGAGCTGCGGGACGGTGGGCGGCTGCTGATCCCCGCGCACCCGTGGCAGGCGGAGCACGTCCTCGGACGGCCCGGCGGGGGCGCCGGGCTCACCGCGCACCCGCTGATGTCGCTGCGCACCCTGGCCCTGCCGGACGGGCTGCACGTCAAGACGGCCCTCTCGGCGCGTCTGACGTCCTCGGTGCGGGACATCTCGGTCGCCTCGGTCGCGGCCTCGGCGGCTCTGTCGGCCTTCGCCGAAGAGCTGGCGGGGCGCACCGGCGGTCTGCTGCACCTCACCCGCACGCTGGGGGCGGCCACCGCGAACTCCCCCGATCTGGCGGCCCTGTGGCGCGAGTCGCCGAAGAGGTGCACGGGCCCCGGCGAGCACGTGCTCCCGGTGGCGGCGCTGCCCGTGACCGGTCTGCCCGCATCGCCGTCCTGGCTGGCCGGATTCACGCGGCTCGCGCTCAGTGCCGGCCTGCGTCTGCTGGAGCTGGGCGTGGCCCTGGAGGCGCACGGCCAGAACCTGCTGGTCGTCCTGTCCGACGCCGGCACCCCGCTGCGTCTGGTCTACCGCGACCTCGCCGACATCAGGGTGAGCCCGGCGCGGCTGGCCCGGCACGGCATCACCGTCCCCGATCTCCCGGCCCGCAACCTCACCGACGACCCGACGGCGCTGCGCCGCAAGCTGTTCGGTTCGCTGGTCGCGGGTGCCCTGGCCGGGACGGCGGGCTCGGGACCCGCGCTGCGCGCCGCGGTGGAAACGGCCGTACGGGATCTGCCGCGCACCCCCGACGTGCGGGCCCTGACCGAGGAGCCGCTGCCCGCCAAGGCGCTGACGCTGATGCGGCTGTCACCCGGCACACCCGGCGACCAGTGGGCGGAGCTGCCCAACCCGCTCGTTTTGGTCCCACCCCCTTCCGATCAATAAGATCCGCCGATGATCACAAGACAACGGCTGGCGGCAGGAGTCTGTGCTCTGCTCGCCGCCCTGACGGCCGGGATCGCCTTTCCCGCCGGCGCGGTCGCCGATGAGCCGGACGGGCAGGCCGCGCCGAAGGTCGAACTCGTCCTGGACGTCAGCGGTTCCATGCGCACACGGGACATAGACGGCGGGTCGCGGATGGCCGCGGCCAAGCAGGCGTTCAACGAGGTGCTCGACGCCACCCCCGAGGAGGTCCAGCTCGGCATCCGGACCCTCGGTGCCGACTACCGTGGCAACGACCGCAAGACGGGCTGCAAGGACACCGCGCAGCTCTACCCGGTCGGCCCGCTGAACCGCACCGAGGCCAAGACGGCGGTGGCCACGCTCGCGCCGACCGGCTGGACCCCGATCGGTCCCGCGCTGCAGAAGGCGGCGGGCGACCTCAAGGGCGGTGACGGCACCCGCCGCATCGTCCTGATCAGTGACGGCGAGGACACCTGCCAGCCGCTGGACCCCTGCGAGGTGGCGCGTGAGATCGCGGCCCAGGGCATCGGCCTGACCATCGACACGCTGGGCCTGGTGCCGGACGCCAAGACCCGCGACCAGCTCAGCTGCATCGCGGACGCGACCGGCGGCACCTACACCTCCGTCCGGCACAAGGAGGAACTCTCCGACCGGGTCGGCCAGTTGGTCGACCGGGCCGCCGATCCGGTGGTGACGCCGGTCGCCGCCGAGGGTGCGGCCGACTGCACCAAGGCGCCGGCGCTGAAGTCCGGCCTGTACACCGACCGCGAGGAGTTCGGGCAGCAGCGCTGGTACCGGGTGGACGTGAACCCGGGGCAGGAGCTGCGCGCGGCGGTCAGCGTCGCCGACGACCGTACCGTGCGCCCGGACTACGGCGTACTGCTGCGGGCGGTGACCGTGCACGGCCGGGAGATCGTGCGCGGCGAGGCGGCCGGCACCGGCCGCACGGACGTCGCCTCGACCGGCCTGCGCTACCCGAAGGCGAAGAGCGACGACGACAACGCCCCGGCGGAGACGGTGTGCCTTCAGGTCACCAACTCCTTCGCGGCGGCGGACGGGGTCAAGACCACCCCGGGTCTGCCGCTGGAGCTGACCGTCGACGTCGTGGACGCTCCGGGCAAGGCGAGTGACGTGGCGGCGTTCGGGCTGGGCCGCGGCTGGTGGCTGCTCGGCGTCCTGGTGCTGGTCGGCTTCCTCGCCGGACTGGTCTGGGGCTGGCTGTCGCGCTGGCGCGTGGCGATCTGGAGGACCAACTGATGCTTCTCACACGTGTGTTCAGCGGCGCGCTGCTGGCGCTGGGACTGGCGGCGGCCCCCGCGGCGGCCGACTCCTCCCCCTCCGCGAGCCCGTCCGGTGACAGCAAGGCCCCGTCCCAGGCGGGCACGTCCTTCCGTACGGCCACGGAGATCGAGCAGGGGCAGCAGGCCACGGCGAGCGGCTCCACGGGCGACTACCTGTACTGGTCGTTCCCCGCGGACGCCGGGCAGCGGCCCACCGTCCACGCGACGGTCAAGCTGCCGGACAAGCACACCACGCAGACCTGGCAGATCGACGTCTACGACGGCCTGCGGCGCCGCCAGTCGTGCCAGTACGGCGCCCAGACGCGTACCGCCGAGGCCGGTACGCCCTCCGTGGAGCTGGCCTGCGTCCTGCGCACGGTCCGCGCCTGGTCGGAGCCGTGGGCCAACGACCCGCTGCCCGGCACGTACTACATCCGGCTCACGGTGGTCGGCATGCAGTCCTCCGACCTCGGTCTGCCGGTGAGCGCCGAGGTGAAGGCGGACTCCAAGCACATCGGCGGCGCGGCGGCCGTGGACGGCTCGCTGGCGAAGCCGCTGGTGCCGGGCATCGCGGTCAAGTCGCAGCAGGACGGCGGCGGTTCGGGCGACAGCGGTGGCGGTTCGGCGACCAGGAAGCCAGCCGTGCTGTCGAGCATCGAGCCCGACGACGGCTGGTCCTCGGGCTGGTGGTCCGACCGTTGGGTGTGGACCGGGATCGGTGCGGTGCTGGCCGCGCTCGCGGGCATCGGCGGGTACGCGCTGACCCGTGGGTCCGGACGGCCCTCGCGGGTGCCGCCGGGCGCCTGACGCGTCATCGGCCGGTGGCACGGGAAAAGCCCGTCGGCGCCGGCAGGCCCACAGAAGCCCGTCCCCCAGGGGGCGGGCTTCTCGTCATGCTTCCCGCAGCGCCTTGGCCAGGGGGCCGTCGCCGGTGACCGTCACCCGGCCGTCGCGCACCGCGTCCGCGAGGCCCAGTTCACCGCGTGCGAGGGCCGTGCAGGTCGGGGAGTCGAGGGCGAGCCGGGCATCGGGATCGCGGGGAGCGGGCCCGTCGCCGTACGGGCCCGGCCGCGCGCGCGTGCTCCCGCCCCCGCCGTCGCCCGCCCGGCCGCCCTCCGCCCCGCCGACGTACAGGTGGAAGACGCCTTCCTCCAGCAGCACCTCGACGAGCCCCTCGCCCTCCAGCGCGCGCAGCAGGGGCAGCGCGAACCAGTGCGCACGCACGGCGTCGGTGGGCCGCGGCTCGCCCAGCTCTGCCTGCCCCCACTCCCCCAGCGCCTGCAGCACCGGCAGCAAGTCACGTCCTCGCGGAGTCAGTTCGTAGACGTAGGCGGCCCCGGGAGGAGGCAGCCGGCGCCGGCTCGCCAGCCCGTCCCGTTCCATGTCCTTCAGCCGCGAGGCGAGGACGTCGGTGCTCACCCCCGGCAGATCGGCGTGCAGATCCGTGTAGCGGCGGGGACCGGCCAGCAGTTCCCGCACGATCAGCAGGGTCCAGCGGTCGCCCACGGCGTCGAGCGCACGGGCGGCGGAGCAGTACTGGTCGTAGCTTCGGCGAGGTGACATGCGACGCAGTGTAGACATGTTGTTGGACTTTCCAAGCTCACACTTGGTAAAACCAAGCATCACCACGAACCGGAGGGGCGCATGGAGTTCCGGCAGTCGAGCAAGCTCAACGAGGTCTGCTACGAGATCCGCGGCCCGGTGATCGAGCACGCCAACGCGCTGGAGGAGGCGGGCCACAGCGTGCTGCGCCTGAACACGGGCAACCCGGCGCTCTTCGGCTTCGAAGCGCCGGAGGAGATCGTCCAGGACATGATCCGGATGCTTCCGCAGGCCCACGGCTACACGGACTCGCGCGGCGTCCTCTCCGCCCGCCGTGCGGTCGCCCAGCGCTACCAGGAGCGGGGCCTGGAGGTCGGTGTCGACGACGTCTTCCTCGGCAACGGCGTCTCGGAGCTGGTCTCCATGGCCGTCCAGGCCCTGCTGGAGGACGGCGACGAGGTCCTGGTCCCCGCGCCGGACTACCCGCTGTGGACGGCCGTGACCACACTGGCGGGCGGCAAGGCGGTCCACTACCTGTGCGACGAGCAGGCCGACTGGTACCCGGACCTGGACGACATGGCGTCGAAGATCACCGACCGCACCAAGGCGGTCGTGATCATCAACCCGAACAACCCCACGGGCGCCGTCTACCCGAAGGAGGTCCTGGAGGGCATCCTCGACCTCGCCCGCAGGCACGGCCTGATGGTGTTCGCCGACGAGATCTACGACCAGATCCTCTACGACGGCGCCGTGCACCACTCGACGGCCGCTCTCGCGCCCGACCTGGTGGTCCTGACGTTCTGCGGCCTGTCGAAGACGTACCGCGTGGCGGGCTTCCGCTCCGGCTGGCTGGTCGTGACCGGCCCCCGGCAGCACGCGAAGGACTACCTGGAGGGCCTGACCATGCTGGCCTCCATGCGCCTGTGCCCCAACGCACCGGCGCAGTACGCCATCCAGGCCGCGCTCGGCGGCCGCCAGTCCATCCGCGAACTGACCGTCCCCGGCGGCAGGTTGCACGAGCAGCGCAACGTCGCCTGGGAGAAGCTCAACGAGATCCCCGGCGTCTCCTGCGTCAAACCGAAGGGCGCGCTGTACGCCTTCGCGCGCCTCGACCCGGCCGTCCACAAGATCCACGACGACGAGAAGTTCGTCCTGGACCTCCTCCTGCGCGAGAAGATCCAGATCGTCCAGGGCACCGGCTTCAACTGGCCCTCCCCGGACCACTTCCGCATCCTGACGCTGCCTCACGCGGATGTACTGGAGACGGCGATCGGGCGGATCGGGCGGTTCCTGGGCGGGTACCGGCAGTAGGCGGCCGGTCGGTCCTCACGCGAGCACGGTCTCGCACCACACGGTCTTCGTGTACGGGTCCGCGCACACCGTGCCCCAGTGGGCGGCCAGCGCCTCGACGAGGAGGAGGCCTCGGCCGGACTCCGCGTCGATGGACGGCGGTGGGAGCATGCCGGGGCCGGGCGGGCGCCGTTCCGGGCGTGAGTCCGTGACCTCGATGCGCAGTGCGGGGGCGGGACCGGCGGTGTGGAGAGTGAGCCGCAGGCGGAAGTCGCGGCCCCTCACCCCGCCGTGCTGCACCGCGTTCGCGGCGAGTTCGGCGACGAGCAGTGCGGCCGTCCGGTCCGCCTCAGTGTCGTACGGCCAGCCCCAGTCGTCGAGTTGGTGCGCCGTCAGGCGGCGGGCGAGGCGGGCGCCTCTGGGAGTGGCCGAGAGACGGATGGCCAAGTGGGAGGTGGGAGCGGTCGAGTGGGCGGTATCGGCGTTCATGTCACCCAGCGTGTCCGGTCGCCACTACGCTGCACAGTAACGGGGGCCGTACTCAGCGTCACTGTCCGGTCGTTGTCCGGGCCTGTCCGGACGGGGACGCGTGACGCGGCGGGCTCCAGCGGCGTTGGGATCGGGCAACACACCAAGGAGTCGGAGCGTGGGCGCGACGGTGCAGGGACCGCAGGTCGGTGACGGGTCGGAGACGGGCTGGGACGACGAGGAGTCGGCGGCCGCCCTGCGGACCGTCGGCAAGGTCATCAAGAGGTTCCGGGAACGGAAGGGCTGGACCCAGGCGGAGTTGGGCACGGCCATCGGTTACAGCGAGGAGCAGGTCTCCGCGGTGGAGCGGGGCCGGCGTGCGCCGAAGCCGCAGTTCCTCGAAGCGGCGGACCGGGAGCTGGACGCGGGCGGCGTCATCGCCGCGCTCAGCAAGGACGTGGAGGAGGCGCGGTACCCGAAGAAGGTCCGCGACCTGGCCAAGCTGGAGGCCGAGGCGGTGGAGATCTGCGCCTACGACAACTCGGTGGTCAACGGGTTGTTGCAGACGGAGGAGTACCTGCGGGCCGTGTTCGCGTCGCGGCGCCCTGCCTTCTCGGAGGAGGACGTGGAACGGCTGGTCGCTGCGCGGCTGGCGCGGCAGAGGGTACTGGACGGGAAGCAGACAATCCCGGCTTTCAGCTTCGTGCATGATGAGGCTGCCCTGCGGCGCCCGGTCGGAGGCAGAATGGTGCTGCGCCGTCAGCTCGAACGGCTGTTGGAGGCCGGGCAGAAGCGAAACGTGGAGATCCAAGTGTTGCCCCTGGCTTGCGAGGACAACGCCGGTCTCGACGGCCCCTTCCACCTGCTGCGGCTGAAGGAGGGCACCACTGTGGGGCACAGCGACATCCAACTCGTCAGTCGGTTGATCTCGGACCGCAGGGAGATCCAGATCCTTGAACTGCGCTATGGAATCATCCGGGCTCAGGCCCTCACGCCCCGAGAGTCGCTGGCCCACATCGAGAAACTGCTGGGAGAGACATGAGCTTGAAGCCCCTGGCCGGTGACGGCACCGAGTTGCAGTGGTTCAAGAGCAGCCACAGCAACCCCGACGGCGCTGCCTGCGTCGAGGTCGCCCACACCCCCCGGACCGTCCACGTACGCGACTCCAAGACGAAGCAGGGCCCCCTGCTCGCCTTCGCCGCGCCGCAGTGGTCCGCGTTCGTCTCGTACGCCGCGCGCCGCTGACGCAGCTCGTACTGCCGGGCGGCCGTCTGGCCCAGTCCGTGCTGCGGGGCGCCGCCCGGGTGTGGCACGGTGCTGGGACAGGCGGCTGGAAGGGGCGGCGGGCGTGGGTGATCTCTTTCTCGTCCGGCACGGGGAGACCGAGTGGTCGCGGTCCGGGCGGCACACCGGCTCGACGGACGTGCCGCTCACCGAGCACGGGCGCCAGGAGGCGCGGCGGCTGGTGCCGCTGATCCGCTCGCACCGGATCGGCGCCGCGTTCGTCAGCCCGCTCCAGCGGGCCCGGGAGACGGCCGAGCTGATCGGGGTCACGGACGCCCGTGTCGACCCCGACCTGCGGGAGTGGGACTACGGCGGCTACGAGGGCGTCACGACCCCCGAGATCCAGCGCTCCCGGCCGGGCTGGTTCCTGTTCACCGACGGCGTCGTGCCGGGGCCGCCGGAGCATCCCGGGGAGAGCGTGGAGCAGGTCGGGGAGCGTGCCGACCGGATGCTGGCCAAGGTGGACGCCGCGTTCGCCAACACCGAGGGCGTCGTGCTGCTGGTGGCGCACGGGCATTTCCTGCGCGTGCTGACCGCCCGGCGCCTAGGTCTGCCTCCGTCCTCGGGCGCCCTGTTCCAGCTGGCCACGGGCACGGTGTGCCGGCTGGGCACGGAGCACGACCGGCCGGTCGTCGCGGGGTGGAACATCCGGCCGTCGGCGCCGTCCTGATCACGGCCGGCGGCATTGTCAGACCCGGGTCGTAGCCTTTCGAGTGGGCCTGCGACACCGCCGTCGGGGCCCGCTCGATCAGGGCCCGGCTCGGGGAGGGAGTACGCCGTGACACGACCGCCGACCGCCGCGCAGCGCCGCGTCATCGACAGCGCCGATCCGGTGACCGGGCGGCTGCGGGGCACGGACGCGCAGCTCGCGGCGCTGGTGAAGCGCGGGCTGGTCTTCCGGCATCCGCGTCCGCCGCACGACCACTTCCTGACACCGGCCGGGCACCGGATACGCGAGGCGGAGCCCGAAACCCCGGGTTCCGCCGAGGCCGTGGAAGACCCCTCCCAAGGCCCCTCCCCCACCGGCGTGTTCGCCGCCCGGGTCGGCGGCGAGGAGGAGGCGTACGACTGCGTCGCGCGGCGCCGTGAGGTGCACAGTGCCTGGCAGGGGCTGCGGGAGATGCGCCGGATGACGAATCCGGACGGGTCCGCCGAGCGGCCCTGCGGCTGGGAGCGCGCGCATCTCGTGCGGGCCGCCGCGCTCGCCCTGGAGGCGGCCGGGCACCGTCCGGCGGGACCCCAGGCCGACGGCGGTTACCGGGTGCGGGCCACCCCGCAGCCGGAGGCGGTCGCCGTGTACGCGCCGGACGCGGAGTTCCTGCGGGCCTGCGCGGTCACGCTGGAGCGGGCGGGCTGGCAGGCCGGGGAGTGCACCGAGCCGCGGACCCGGGTGCGGTATCTACTGGCGTCCCCGCGCCGGGTGTGAGCGGCGTGAGGAGCCGGACGGGCGTGCCGACCGCGCGCTTGCGGCCTGCTCCGCCGGGCAGCGCCTGACGCCCGCAGGGGCAGGACACGGCACCTGCCGTGTCC
>NZ_JBHJUW010000083.1:0-37733 GCF_042268205.1 Streptomyces sp. NPDC056160 | reverse complement strand
GGCCCGCCCCTCACGGGGCGGGCCCGCTTCCGTCTTTTTCGGCACCGGCGGGTGCCCTGAGAGGATTCCCGTGTGAGTGACGAACCAGAGCCCGGCCAGGTCCGTGTCCGCCTCGACCTGTCCTACGACGGCAGCGACTTCCACGGCTGGGCCAAGCAGGCCGGCGGGAAGCGGACCGTGCAGGGCGAGATCGAGGACGCGCTGCGCACGGTCACGCGGTCCCGTCGGACGTACGAGCTGACCGTCGCCGGACGGACCGACGCAGGGGTGCACGCGCGCGGCCAGGTGGCCCACGTGGACCTGCCGGAGGAGGTCTGGCGCGAACACCACGAGAAGCTGCTCAAGCGGCTCGCAGGGCGGCTGCCCAAGGACGTACGGGTGTGGGCGCTGAGGCCCGCGCCCAGCGGTTTCAACGCCCGTTTCGCCGCCGTCTGGCGCCGGTACGCCTACCGGGTCACCGACAACCCCGGCGGGGTCGACCCGCTGCTGCGGGGGCACGTGCTGTGGCACGACTGGCCGCTGGACGTCGACGCGATGAACGAGGCCGCCCGGCCGCTGCTCGGCGAGCACGACTTCGCCGCCTACTGCAAGAAGCGCGAGGGCGCGACGACCATCCGCACGCTCCAGGAGCTGAGCCTTCGGCGCGGCGACGACGGGATCGTCACGGCCACCGTCCGCGCCGACGCCTTCTGCCACAACATGGTGCGCTCCCTGATCGGGGCGCTGCTCTTCGTCGGGGACGGCCACCGTCCGCCGGACTGGCCCGGGAAGGTGCTGGACGCGGGCGTGCGGGACTCGGCGGTGCACGTCGTACGGCCGCACGGGCTGACTCTGGAGGAGGTCGGTTACCCGGCCGACGAGCTGCTGGCCGCGCGCAGCCGTCAGGCGCGCAACAAGCGGTCGCTGCCGGCCACCGGCTGCTGCTGAGCCCGGCCCGCTCACCCTGCGTGACGGTACGGTCGGTGCCGCGCGGGAACTCGCGGGAACGGCCCGCTCGGCGTACGGCAGGGGCGGCGCACGTACGGCGAGGAGGGCGGACCCATGCGGCTCACCGTCATCGGCACCGGCTACCTGGGTGCCACGCACGCCGCCTGCATGGCGCAGCTGGGGCACGAGGTGGTCGGGGTCGACGTCGACGCGGACAAAGTCGCCGCGCCGGAGGCGGGCCGGGTGCCGTTCCACGAACCGCGGCTGGCGGGGCTGGTCGCCCGGCACACAGCGGGCGGGCGGCTGCGGTTCACGTCCTCCTGCGAGGAGGCCGGCGCGTTCGGGCAGGTGCACTTCGTGTGTGTGGGCACCCCGCAGCGCGGGGACGGCGACGGGGCCGACCCGACGTGTGTCGAGAGCGCCTTCGACGCCATCGCGCGGCACGCCCGCAAGGGTGCGCTGCTGGTGGGCAAGTCGACGGTGCCCGTCGGCACGGCGGCGGGGCTGGCCGCCCGGCACAGCGGGGTCGAGGTCGCCTGGAACCCCGAGTTCCTACGGGAGGGCTTCGCCGTCGAGGACACGCTGCGGCCGGACCGGCTGGTGTTCGGGGTGCGCACGGCGCGCGCGGAGCGGCTGCTGCGGACGGTGTACGCGCCCGTCCTCGGGGCGGGGACGCCGCTGGTCGTGACGGACTTCGCCACCGCGGAACTGGTGAAGACGGCCGCGAACTCCTTTCTGGCCACGAAGATCTCCTTCATCAACGCGATGGCCGAGGTGTGCGAGGCGGCCGGGGGTGACGTGCGGAAGCTGTCCGAGGCGCTGGGGTGCGACGACCGGATCGGGCGGGCGTTCCTGCGGGCCGGGGCCGGCTTCGGCGGCGGCTGCCTGCCCAAGGACCTCCGTGCCTTCGCGCACCGGGCCGCCGAGCTGGGCGTGGACCTGGGCTTCCTGCGCCAGGTCGACGCGATCAACATGCGGCGCCGGGACCGGGTGATCGCGCTGGCCCGGGAGCTGAGCGGGGGCACGGTCCTCGGGGCGCGGGTGGCGGTGCTGGGCGCGGCCTTCAAGCCGGACTCCGACGACATCCGCGACTCGCCCGCGCTGAACGTGGCCGCGCGGCTGGATCTCGACGGTGCCGACGTGACGGTCCACGACCCCGCGGCCATGGACAACGCGCGCAAGGCGTACCCGCTGCTCGGGTACGCGCTGTCGGTGGAGGAGGCGCTGCGCGGGGCGGAGCTGGTGCTGCACCTGACCGAGTGGCCGCAGTTCCGGGAGGTCGATCCGCGCCGGGCGGCGGCACTGGTGTACCGTCCGCGGATCGTGGACGGGCGGGGCGTGCTGGACGCGGCCCGCTGGACGGCGGCGGGCTGGCGCTTTCGGGCGCTGGGCGCTCCGGTGCCGGCCGGGGAGGGCGAGGAGAGATGACGGAGCCGATGGAGCACGGCGCGGGCGGCGGCGGGGACGTGCGGGTCACGGTCGTGATGCCGACGTACAACGAGGCGGGGAACCTGCCGCGGATGGCCGAGGCGGTGCTGGGACTGCCGGTGGCCGGGCTGCGGCTCCTCGTGGTCGACGACGACAGCCCGGACGGCACGGGGCGGGTCGCCGACGAGCTGGCGGAGAAGTACGGCGTGGACGGTGCGTCGGGGCACCGCCGGATGAGTGTGCTGCACCGCACACGCAAGGACGGTCTGGGCCGGGCGTACACGGAGGGCATGACGGCCGCGCTGGCGGACGGCGCCGACTACGTGGTGCAGATGGACGCCGACGGGAGCCATCCGGTGGAGGCGGTGCCGCGCATGCTGGGTGAGGCGCGCGCCTCGGGTGCCGGGCTGGTGGTGGGCAGCCGGTACGTGGCGGGCGGTTCGCTGGACGAGCAGTGGGGCGCGCACCGGGTGCTGCTGTCCCGGTTCGCGAACGCCTACGCGCGGGCCGTGCTGGGGACGGAGATCAAGGACATCACCGCGGGCTTCAACCTGTGGTCGGCGGCCACCCTGCGGGACGTGGACCTGTCGACGCTGGACAGCGCGGGCTACAGCTTCCAGGTGGAGCTGAAGTACCGGGCGGTGCGGGCGGGGCACCGGGCGGTGGAGGTGCCGATCCGGTTCGAGGAGCGCACCGAGGGTGCCTCCAAGATGACGTTGCGTACGCAGCTGGAGTCGGCGGTGGTGCCGATCAGGTTGCGGCTGAAGCGCCGGTAGGGCGGGCCCTGGCCCGGGGTCGTGCGCCTCGTCACCGGTGGGCGGCGGCGGAGGCCTGGACCTCGCCGCGCCGGCGGATCTGCCGGAAGGCGTACTCGGCGAGGTCGTCGCCGGTGCGGAACACCTTGGTGTCCTTGGTGGTGACGTCCTTGCCGCCGGGGAAGCCGGTGAGGGTGAAGTAGGCGTAGCGGCCGTAGGAGTTGGTGGTGGAGCGGCAGACCGCGCCGTCGCAGAAGGCCTTGACGCCGCCGCCGGTGAGCGGCTTGACGATGCTCTTCTTGTCGGCCTGGCCCTTGGCCTTGTCGGCCTGTGCGCCGGTGTCGAAGACGGCGACGCCGACGGTGACGGCGATGCCGCCGCGGGTGTAGGTCGTGCGTATCAGGCGGGTGCAGCCGTTGCCGGTGAGGACCTTGGCGAGGGTGCCCTGGGCGGCGGAGGCGCAGTTCCTGGTGTCGCCCGTGGGGCCCTTCTCGTAGGCGGCCCCGTTCATGGTGAGCCGGGCGTCGGGGAAGAGGGTGTCCGCGCCGAGCGGGGCGGTGTCCTTCTTCACGTCGGCTATGAAGTCCTTCGGGTCCAGCGGCGGCGGGGCGCTGGTGGACGCGAAGGAGGGGGCGGCGGCCGAGCCGCTGGGCAGGGTGGCGGTGGCGGGCAGCTGGGAGGCGTGGTCGCCGGAGGCGTCGTTGTCGCTGTTCGCCGAGACCACGGCGACGGCGACGGCCGCACCGATCGCGACGGTGGCCAGCGCGCCCCCGCCGATGAACAGCAGCCTGCGCCGCTTGGTGCGCGTCTCGGAGGCCTCGGCGAGTGCCGCCCAGTCCGGGGTCCCGTCGTCGCCGCCACCGCTCCACGGCTGCTGGGAATTCGGTTTCCAGGGATCCCACTGGGACTGCGAGCCGCCCCCCTGCCCATCACTCATGGGCCGCATCCTAACGGCGCCGCCCGCACCCACACCCCGGCCCGGCCGCCACCGGGCCCGCCCGGCGCCCGGCCCGGCCGTACACTGGGGTGGAACTGGCGGGACCGGCGCGGCGCCCCCGTTTTGACCCGTGGTGTGCCGCGCGGGTACTCTGCTTGTTCGTTGTGTATTGGCTTGGCTCTTCTCACGGACCCGGCCCTTACACCGGTCCACCGGGCCGATGACCAGCGACCAGCACGCGGTTTGCGTCACCGCTGTGCGGTCAGGGCTGTCGTGATCGTCTTCGGTGACCTTGTCAGGACCACTCACTGAAGAAGCGAAGGCTACGAACCGTGCGTACGTACAGCCCCAAGCCCGGCGACATCACGCGCCAGTGGCACGTCATCGACGCCCAGGACGTCGTCCTGGGTCGCCTGGCGACCACTGCCGCCACCCTTCTGCGGGGCAAGCACAAGCCGATCTACGCGCCGCACGTCGACGCTGGTGACTTCGTCATCATCATCAACGCCGACAAGGTGCACCTCTCCGGCAACAAGCGGACCCAGAAGATGGCGTACCGCCACTCCGGCTACCCGGGCGGTCTGCGCTCCGTCCGCTACGACGACCTCCTCTCGAACAACCCCGAGAAGGCCGTCGAGAAGGCCGTCAAGGGCATGCTCCCCAAGAACTCCCTGGGCCGTCAGATGCTCTCGAAGCTGAAGGTCTACAAGGGTGACCAGCACCCGCACGGCGCCCAGCAGCCGGTGCCGTTCGAGATCACCCAGGTCGCGCAGTAAGTCCGGCCACCCCCTAAGACTGAACAGAATCTGAGGAGAATCGTGGCCGAGACCACTGCCGAGCAGCCGATCGAAGAGATCGACATCGAGAGCTACACCACCGAGTCCGAGGTGCCCGTCGAGGGCGAGTACACCTCGGAGTCCATGGCTTCCCGCTTCGGCGAGCCGCAGCCGGCCGCCGGCCTGGGCCGCCGGAAGAACGCCATCGCCCGCGTCCGGATCGTCCCGGGCACCGGCAAGTGGAAGATCAACGGTCGCACCCTCGAGGACTACTTCCCGAACAAGGTGCACCAGCAGGAAGTCAACGAGCCCTTCAAGGTGCTGGAGCTCGAGGGCCGTTACGACGTCGTCGCCCGCATCGCCGGTGGCGGTGTCTCCGGCCAGGCCGGTGCCCTCCGTCTCGGTGTCGCCCGCGCCCTGAACGAGGCCGACGTCGACAACAACCGCGGCCCGCTCAAGAAGGCCGGCTTCCTCAAGCGCGACGACCGTGCGGTCGAGCGCAAGAAGGCCGGTCTGAAGAAGGCCCGCAAGGCTCCGCAGTACAGCAAGCGCTAATCTGCGGCTGCCTGCGGACAGGCCTACTCCGAACGCCCCGGCGGCACGCCACTGTGCCGCCGGGGCGTTCGTTTATCACCGGCCTTGGGCGTATAACGGCACAAGGTGCTCTAGTGCTCTACTGCTCAGGTGTTCACGTGCTCAAATGCCGGTGTGATCGGATGCCCGGTCCGGGATCCGTGGGCGCATCGAGAACATCGAACCCAGTGAACGGTGAACGTGCGCCGAAAACCTCGGCAAGCCTTCACGAACTGACGCTTCCTCAGGAGGACAAGTGGGACGACTTTTCGGCACGGACGGCGTGCGTGGCGTCGCCAACGCGGACCTGACCGCCGAGATGGCGCTCGGCCTGTCCGTCGCCGCGGCGCACGTACTGGCCGAGGCGGGCACCTTCGAGGGGCACCGCCCGAAGGCCGTGGTCGGCCGGGACCCGCGCGCGTCCGGCGAGTTCCTGGAGGCGGCCGTCGTCGCGGGCCTGGCCAGCGCCGGCGTGGACGTGCTGCGCGTCGGCGTGCTGCCCACGCCCGCCGTGGCGTACCTGACCGGCGCACTCGGCGCCGACCTCGGCGTGATGCTGTCGGCCAGCCACAACGCCATGCCGGACAACGGCATCAAGTTCTTCGCCCGCGGCGGCCACAAACTCGCCGACGAGCTGGAGGACAGCATCGAGCGGGTCTACGAGGAGCACCGCACCGGTGCGCCCTGGGACCGTCCGACCGGCGCGGGCGTCGGCCGGGTCCGCGACTACGACGAGGGCTTCGACAAGTACGTCGCCCACCTCGTCGGGGTCCTCCCGAACCGGCTCGACGGGCTGAAGATCGTCCTGGACGAGGCGCACGGCGCCGCCGCCCGCGTCTCGCCCGAGGCGTTCGCCCGGGCCGGCGCCGAGGTGGTCACCATCGGCGCCGAACCCGACGGCCTCAACATCAACGACGGCTGCGGCTCCACCCACCTGGACCAGCTGAAGGCGGCCGTCGTCTCGCACGGCGCCCACCTGGGCATCGCGCACGACGGCGACGCCGACCGCTGCCTGGCCGTGGACCACACCGGCGAGGAGGTCGACGGCGACCAGATCCTGGCCGTGCTCGCGCTGGCGATGCGGGAGCGTTCCGCGCTGCGCTCCGACACCGTCGTCGCGACCGTGATGTCCAACCTCGGCTTCAAGCTGGCCATGGAGCGCGAGGGCATCCGCCTCCTGCAGACCGCCGTCGGCGACCGCTACGTCCTGGAGGAGATGAAGTCCGGCGGCTTCGCCCTCGGCGGCGAGCAGTCCGGTCACGTCATCATCCTCGACCACGCCACCACCGGCGACGGCACGCTCACCGGCCTGATGCTGGCGGCCCGGATCGCCGGGAGCGGCCGTACGCTGCGCGACCTGGCCGCCGTCATGGAGCGCCTGCCGCAGGTCCTCGTCAACGTCCCCGACGTCGACAAGTCCCGGGTGACGACCTCCGCGGACCTGGCCACGGCGGTCGCCGAGGCCGAGCACGAGCTGGGCGAGACCGGCCGGGTGCTGCTGCGGCCCTCGGGCACCGAGCCGCTGGTGCGCGTCATGGTCGAGGCCGCGGACATCGAGCAGGCCCGCTCGGTGGCGGGCCGGCTGGCGGACGCGGTGAAGTCGGCCCTGGGCTGAGCGCCGGAGCGCGGTACCGCGGGGCGGCGCACCGGCCCGCTCGCGGTACCGTGCCCCAGGGTGTGTTTCGAAAGTAGCGCAGTCCGTCCGGAGGGCGGGCCAATACACCTAGAGTGCGCTCTTCCGCGTCCGCGCCCGCTGCGTCGACCAGAGCCACTTCTGGAGGAGCAGGGTGAGGGTCCCGGCGACGACGATGCCGAGCAGGTTCAGCAGCAGCTGCTTGCTGGAGCCCCAGGTCTGGGCGGTGTCGCCGTAGGCGAACGCGACGGCCGCGTTGGCGGCGGCCGGGACGGTGGTCACGGAGATGGCGACGCCGACCAGCGCGCCGGACTTGGCGGAGGTCAGCGAGAGCGTGCCCGCGATGCCGGCCAGGACCGCCACCACGAAGGAGAACCAGTCGGGGGCGTACACGAAGCCGGTGCTGGGCCGCGGGCCCTCCAGCTTCGCCTTGCTGAACAGGCCGACGGCGTCCATGAAGAGGCTGAAGCCCACGGTCACGGCCATCGCCAGTGCGAAGCCCACCAGCAGCGCGACCAGTGAGCGCAGCGCCAGTCCCGGCGCGCGCCGCACCAGGGCCGTGCTGATGCCGGCCAGCGGTCCGAACTCCGGTCCCACCGCCATCGCCCCGACGATCAGGACGGCGTTGTCGAGCACGACACCGCAGGCGGCGATCATCGTGGCCAGCGTGATGAACGCGAGGTAGGTGATCGACAGCGTCGACTCCTCGTGGGTGGCCTCGGTCAGCTCCTCCCACAGCACCGCGTCCGCGGCCTCGCCCGGCGCCTCCTCCTCGGCCTTGTCGGCCCGCGCGGACAGCGACAGGTCGATGTTCTCGACGGCGATCGAGCCGGACCGGTCGATGCCCAACGTCCGCAGCCCGCCGAGGAGTTCGTCGGCGGCCTCCCGGGCGACGTCGCACATCACCACGTCACCGGGAGGGTTGCGGGCGGCGCCGGGCAGCACGACGAGGTGCGCGGTGCCGACCGTCCTCTGGATCAGCCCCGCCACCTCGTCGGTGCGGTCGGCGGGGGTGATCAGTCGCAGATGCAGCATGGGGGGCAGCGTAGACGCCCCGCGGATCTCACAACTTGCGCAGCCGCAGCCGCTGCACCTTGTGGTCCGGCCCCTTGCGCACGACGAGCGTGGCCCGGCCCCGGGTGGGGGCGATGTTCTCCACCAGGTTCGGCCCGTTGATGGTCCGCCACATGGTGCGGGCGTAGTCGAGGGCCTCGTCCTCGGTGACCTGGGTGTACTTGCGGAAGTACGAGGACGGGTCCTGGAAGGCGGTGTCGCGCAGCTTGCGGAACCTGTTCAGGTACCAGCGCTCGATGTCCTCGGTGCGGGCGTCGACGTACACGCTGAAGTCGAAGTAGTCGGCGAGCCCGACGCGGGTGCGGCCGTCCTGGCCGGGCAGCGCGGGCTGGAGGACGTTGAGGCCCTCCACGATCAGGATGTCGGGGCGGCGCACGGTGAGCTTCTCGTCGGGCACGATGTCGTAGATCAGGTGCGAGTAGACGGGCGCGGTGACCTCCGCCTTCCCCGCCTTGACGTCGGCGACGAACCGGGTGAGCGCCCGGCGGTCGTACGACTCGGGGAACCCCTTGCGTGACATCAGGCCGCGCGCCTGGAGTTCCCGTGTCGGCAGCAGGAACCCGTCCGTGGTCACCCGTTCCACGCGCGGATGCTCGGGCCAGCGCGACAGCAGCGCCTGCAGCAGCCGGGCCACGGTCGACTTGCCGACGGCGACCGACCCCGCCACTCCTATGACGAAGGGCGTGCCGGACTGGGAGCCCTGCTCCCCGAGGAACGTGTTGAGCGCGCCGCGCAGTCCGTCGGTCGCCCCGACGTAGAGGTTGAGCAGCCGGGACAGCGGCAGGTACACGTCCCGTACCTCGTCGAGGTCGATGACGTCACCGAGCCCGCGCACCCGTTCCACCTCCTCCGCGGTGAGCGGCAGCGGCGTCTTGTCACGCAGCGCGCTCCATTCGGCACGGGTGAGGTCGACATAGGGAGTCGCCTCCGGCCTGGACCGGTGGGCGCTCCGGGGCATCGAGGGGACCGGAGAGATCACAGTCCATTGTTAACGGAGTTCGGACGGGGTGGGGGGTGGGGTGGGTCACGCCGGCGTGCTCGCAGCACGCCGATGTCACGGTCGGGTAGCGGTCGGTGGTACGGATGATCACTTGTGGGGCCGCTGTGCGTAATGTGCGCGCAAAGTGCCGCGGCGATCTTCCGCGGCCGGGAGAGAAAGAGCTTCCTTTCGTGAGATCCACCGTGGTGCGCCGGACGGCCCTCGTCGCGTTCGCCGCCGCCCTCGCCCTGTTCGCGGCCGCCTGCGGCGGTTCCTCCGACGACGCGGGCAAGGGCACCGACGGCGCCGCGGGCGCCCGGGCCGGCGAGAAGCCCTCGGCCCCGCCGGCCGCCGCCAGGCCGCTGACCGCCGCCGAGCTGGAGAAGGCCGCGCTGACGCAGGCGGACGTCAAGAGCGGGAAGGTCACCGCCAAGGTCGCGGCGAAGGACGACATCGCACAGGACAGGGTGAAGACGGACAAGGCGGCCTGCGCCCCGCTCGCCCGGCTCCAGGTCGGCTCCTATGCCGGCAGGCCCTCGGCCGTGGTGAAGCGGGACTGGAAGGGCGCTTCGAAGAAGCCGGCCGCGGGCGCCACCGACGAGGAGAAGTTCCTCGCCGGTCTGGACGCGCCGCAGGTCATGGTGACACTGGCTTCCTACGGCAGCGGCGGCGCCGAGCGGGCGATGAAGGACCTGAGTGCGGCGGCCGGGGCCTGCGCCGGCGGCTTCGAGTTCACCGTGGGCGGGGAGAAGACCCAGAACCTCAAGGTGGAGAAGACCGCCGCACCGCAGGGCGGCGACGAGGCCTCGGCCGTGACCACGACCTCGCAGATCGACAAGGACCTCAAGGCCCCGGTGAAGGGCGTCGTCGTCCGCAAGGGCGCCACCCTCGCCTACTTCCCCGTGGTCAACCTCGGTGCTGCCGCCGCCGGCAAGGACTTCCCCTTCCCCACCGACATCCTCGACGCGCAGCTCGCCAAGCTGAAGTGACGGCGTGCCACCTGGCCCTCCGGGAGGTTCGTACCCCGGTGGGAATTTCCGATTTCGGGCACGGAGAGGCGGGTTTCGACGGCTGACGGGCCGTAGGCTGCGGAGCCATGTGCGGAATCGTGGGATATGTGGGTTCGCAGTCGGCGCTCGATGTCGTGATGGCCGGGCTGAAGCGGCTGGAGTACCGGGGATACGACTCGGCGGGCGTCGCCGTCCTCGCGGACGGCGGCCTCGCGGCGGCCAGGAGGGCCGGAAAGCTGGTCAACCTGGAGAAGGAGCTGGTCGAACGGCCGCTGCCCACCGGCTCCACCGGCATCGGGCACACCCGCTGGGCCACCCACGGCGGCCCCACGGACGCGAACGCCCACCCGCACCTCGACAACGCCGGACGCGTCGCCGTCGTGCACAACGGCATCATCGAGAACTTCGCGCTGCTGCGGGCGGAGCTGACGGAGCGCGGGCACGAGCTGTCCTCCGAGACGGACACCGAGGTCGTCGCGCACCTGCTCGCCGAGGAGTTCTCCTCCTGCGCCGACCTCGCCGAGGCCATGCGCCTGGTGTGCCGGCGCCTGGAGGGCGCCTTCACCCTCGTCGCCGTGCACGCCGACGCGCCGGACGTCGTCGTCGGCGCCCGCCGCAACTCCCCGCTCGTCGTGGGTGTCGGCGAGGGCGAGGCCTTCCTCGCCTCCGACGTCGCCGCGTTCATCGCCCACACCCGCTCCGCGATCGAACTCGGCCAGGACCAGGTCGTCGAACTGCGCCGGGACGGCGTCACCGTCACCGGCTTCGACGGGCAGGCCGCCGAGGTCCGCTCCTACAACGTCGACTGGGACGCCGCCGCCGCCGAGAAGGGCGGCTACGACTACTTCATGCTCAAGGAGATCGCCGAGCAGCCCAAGGCCGTCGCCGACACCCTCCTCGGCCGCATCGACGCCGCCGGCTCCCTGACCCTGGACGAGGTGCGGATCAGCGCCCCCGAACTGCGCGAGATGGACAAGGTCGTCATCATCGCCTGCGGTACGGCCTTCCACGCGGGCATGATCGCCAAGTACGCCATCGAGCACTGGACCCGCATCCCCTGCGAGGTCGAACTCGCCAGCGAGTTCCGCTACCGCGACCCCATCCTCGACGCCCAGACCCTCGTCGTCGCCATCTCCCAGTCCGGCGAGACCATGGACACCCTGATGGCGCTGCGCCACGCCCGCGAGCAGGGCGCCAAGGTGCTCGCCATCTGCAACACCAACGGCTCCACCATCCCACGCGAGTCCGACGCGGTGCTCTACACCCACGCCGGGCCCGAGGTCGCCGTCGCCTCCACCAAGGCGTTCCTCACCCAGCTCGTCGCCTGCTATCTCGTCGCCCTCTACCTCGGCCAGGTGCGCGGCACCAAGTGGGGCGACGAGATCCGCGACGTCATCCGCGACCTGTCCCGGATCGGCGGCGCGGTGGAGCGCGTCCTGGACACGATGGAGCCGGTACGGGAACTCGCCCGCTCCCTCGCCGACAAGAACACGGTGCTCTTCCTCGGCCGGCACGTCGGCTACCCGGTCGCCCTGGAGGGCGCACTCAAACTCAAGGAACTCGCCTACATGCACGCCGAGGGCTTCGCCGCCGGCGAGCTGAAGCACGGGCCGATCGCGCTGATCGACGAGGACCTGCCCGTCGTCGTGGTCGTCCCGTCCCCGCGCGGCCGGTCCCTGCTCCACGACAAGATCGTCTCCAACATCCAGGAGATCCGGGCGCGGGGCGCGCGGACGATCGTGATCGCGGAGGAGGGCGACGAGGCGGTGGTCCCGTACGCGGACCACCTGATCCGCATCCCGGTCACCCCGACACTGCTCCAGCCGCTGGTGGCCACGGTCCCGTTGCAGGTCTTCGCCTGCGAACTGGCCACCGCCCGGGGCAACGAGGTGGACCAGCCCCGCAACCTGGCCAAGTCCGTGACGGTGGAGTAGCCCCCGGGGCCCGTACGGAGGCGGTGAGGGCCCCGGCCGGGAGGGCGGCGATGAGTTTTCGCGCCGGTGTCAGTCCTATGGGCGACACTCGTCAGCGTACGGACGCCGACGCCCAGGAACCGGAAGGACGTTCCGCCATGACCGCACCCGTCAAGGGCCCCGCCAGCTACTTCCCGTCGATCGAGCAGAAGTACGGCCGGCCGATCGCCGAGTGGAAGGAACTCGTCCGCTCCTCGCCCCTGTCCAAGCACATGGAACTCGTCAACTGGCTCAAGTCCGAGCACGGACTGGGGCACGGCCACGCCAACGCCCTGGTGGCGCACACCCTCGCCGAGGACAGCGGCAAGTGACCGCCCGGTGAGCGCCGCCCCGTAGGGTCCCTGCATGAGCATCATCGGGGTCGGAATCGACGTGGCCGAGATCGACCGGTTCGCGGCGTCGCTGGAGCGCACGCCCGCGCTGGTCCGGCGGCTCTTCGTGGAACGCGAGCTGCTGCTGCCCAGCGGCGAGCGCCGGGGCATGGCCTCGCTCGCCGCCCGGTTCGCCGCCAAGGAGGCGGTCGCCAAGGCGCTCGGCGCCCCGGCCGGACTGCTGTGGACGGACGCGGAGGTCTGCGTCGAGGACAGCGGGCGGCCCCGGCTGCGGGTGAAGGGCACGGTGGCGGCCCGCGCCGCCGAACTCGGCGTACGGTCCTGGCACCTCTCGCTGAGCCATGACGCCGGGGTGGCCTCCGCGGTGGTGATCGCGGAGGGATGACCACCGCGCGGCCCCGCCGCGTCAGCCGGTGCCCGTGTCCACGACGCGGAACGCCAGCACCGTCGCGTCGTCCTCCGTGTGCGGGCCGGTGAGCCGGTCGACCAGGTCCCGGACGAAGGCGTCGAGTGCCTCGCGGCCCGGCGGTAGACCGCCCGCGACGGCGTCCTCCACGGCCCGCAGCAGCCGCGACGAGTCCCGGTCCAGGTCCGAGCCGCGGCGCTCGATCAGGCCGTCCGAGTAGAGCAGCACCACGTCACCGGGGCGCAGCCAGGTCTCGGCCGCCGTGTAGCTCTCGTCAGGCAGGACGCCCAGCGGCATCCCGGGGCCGCCCGGGGGCGGATCGAGCAGGACCGGCACGCCTTCGCGGAGCAGGATCGGCGGCGGATGGCCCGCGCACGTCCAGCGCAGCAGGCCGCGGTCGGGGTGGTAGCGGGCGATGATCGCCGTGGCGGTGGACTCCTCGCCGTCGTCGCAGGCGACCGTGTTGAGCCAGCCGGTCAGCCGCTCCACCCACTCGCCGGTGTACGCCAGCCCGGCCAGCGCGTAGCGCAGCTTCGCCATCAGCGTGACGGCGTCGAGACCGTGTCCGCGGGCGTCACCGAGCGCGACGAGCAGCTTTCCGGAGGGCAGGACGCGGGTCTTGTACCAGTCGCCCCCCACCCGTGCGGCGCCCGCCTCGGGACGGTAGGCGGCGGCGGCCTCGACCCCGTGCCGGGCCAGTTCCGAGGGGAAGGCGGGCAGCACGGCGTCCCGCAGCCGCTCGGCCACCTCGGCGACGGCGTCCGCCCGCTCCCGCTGGGCCCGGGCCTCCCGCGTCGCCCGCTCGGCCAGGGCGCGGCTGCGCCGGTCGGCGGTGACGTCGTGGAGCACCGCGCGCACCGCCCACACCGGCCCCGACGGAGGGCGGACCGGCTCGGCGACGAACCGCAGGATCCGGTCCTCCGGCCGGGTCAGGTGCAGGTCGCACTCCGCGAGCGGCGCGCCCAGCAGGACGTCGTGGACCGACCGGTACAGCGCGTCCAGGCTCTCCGTCCCCATCATGCGCCCCAGCTCCAGCAGGCCGGGCGGCGGCTGCGACGCCGGGAGGCCGAGGGCGTTGCCGAACCCGGAGGACGCCTCCACGCTCCCGTCGCCCAGGCTCCACTCCGCCCAGGAAACCCCCACCAGGCGTTGCGCCTCCTGCGCCATCACGGACTCGTGACCGCGCTCCCAGCTGAGCAGGAGCAGATCCCCCGCGGGTGTCACCCGCACCTCGCTGCTGACCCGGACGGTGAGGTCGTCCGGCCCGGGCAGCGGCCAGTCGGCGGGCTCGGGGCCCTGGGCGCGTCCGGTGCGGTGGGCCTCGGCGAGCAGGCGGGGCACGACCGTGCTCGCGAGGGTGGGCAGGCGCTCGAACAGCGGCACCGGGCCGGTCCACGGCGGGAGGGAGCCGGGCGGCAGGTGCCGGTCGCCGTACTCGCGGGCGGCCCGGTTCTGGGCGACGTGGAGGAACTCCGGCTCCGGGTCCGCCGCGCTGCCGGGCACCGGGCGGACGATCGTGACGGGGACCGGGAGCGAGTCGAGCAGCCGCAGCACCGAGGCGTCCACGGCGGCGGCAGGCCGGAGCGGGCGCGGGCCGGCGGGGCGCGGTGCGCGCCCGGCGTCACGGCAGGCGCTCACGTGCCTGCCGATCCGGAACCGCTGCTCGGTGAGCAGCAGCTCAAGGGCCTTCAGCCGCACGCGGCGGGGAGCGTCGTCGCCGGGCGCCGTCCAGGGGCGCGGCGGGTCGGAGCCCGCCGGTTCGTCCGCCATCCGCTCGCGCCTTCTCCCTGGGTCTGACCGGTCCTGTTCGGCCGCCGCCTTCCAGCGTGGCCCGAGCGGCCCGCCGGGACCACCGGGTTCCCGTGCGGCAGCGGACGTATGCGGGGCAGACTCGACGGCATGCGTATCGCCTACAGCGTCGAGACGGTCAGGTCGGCCGAGCGAGCCCTCATGGCGCGGCTCCCGGACGGCGCCCTCATGCAGCGCGCCGCCGCCGGGCTCGCCGCCGCCTGCGCGGACCTGCTCGCAGGGGTCTACGGCCGCCGGGTGGTGCTCCTCGTGGGCAGCGGTGACAACGGGGGTGACGCCCTGTACGCCGGGGCCCGGCTGGCCCGCCGCGGGGCCGGTGTCACGGCGGTCCCGCTGGCCCCGGACCGCACCCACGCGGGCGGCCTCGCGGCCCTGCGCCGCGCGGGCGGCACGGTCACCCGTCCGGACGCCGCCGGTGCGGCGATCGACCGGGCCGACCTGGTCGTCGACGGCATCGTCGGCATCGGGGGCAAGGGCGGCCTGCGCCCCGAGGCCGTGCCGACGGCCGAGCGCGTGGCCCGCTCCGGGGCCGTCGTCGTCGCCGTCGACCTGCCCAGCGGCATCGAGGCGGACAGCGGCGAGGTGCCCGGGGCGGCCGTCCGCGCCGACCTGACCGTCACCTTCGGCACGCACAAGCCGGGACTGCTCGTCGACCCGGGCCGCGAGTACGCCGGTACGGTCCGTCTCGTCGACATCGGTCTGCGCCCCGAACTGCCCCCCACGCCCGACCTCCAGGCGCTCCAGCACGCCGACGCGGCGGCGCTGCTGCCGCGGCCCGCCGCCGAGAGCGACAAGTACCGCCGGGGCGTCGTCGGCATCGCGGCCGGCTCGGCCCGCTACCCGGGCGCGGCCGTCCTCGCCGTGTCGGGCGCGCTGCGCGGCGGGGCGGGCGCCGTACGGTACGTCGGCCCCGCCGGGCAGGCCGTCATCGCCCGCTTCCCGGAGACCCTCGTCTCCGACCGGGGACCGCGCGAGGCGGGCCGGGTGCAGGCGTGGGTGGTGGGCCCGGGCGCCGGTGACGACGCGGCGACGGTGGCTCAGGTGCTGGAGGCGGACGTCCCCGTGCTGGTCGACGCCGACGGGCTGCGGCTCGCCGAGCGGGCGGCCGTGCGGGCCCGTACCGCCCCCACGCTGATGACCCCGCACGCGGGCGAGGCCGCCGCCCTGCTCGGGGTGGCGCGCGAGGAGGTCGAGGCGGCCCGGCTGTCGGCCGTGAGGGAACTCGCCGCCCGCTACCGGGCGACCGTCCTGCTGAAGGGCTCGACCACGCTCGTCGCCGGTCCGGACGGCGGCCCCGTCCGCGTCAACCCGACCGGTACGCCGTACCTCGCCACGGCCGGCAGCGGCGATGTGCTCTCCGGGCTGGCGGGCTCGCTGCTGGCGGCCGGGCTGACCGCCCTGGACGCGGGCAGCGCCGGCGCCTACCTGCACGGCCTGGCCGGCCGCTTCGCCTCGGCCGGCGCCCCGGCCGGCGCTCACGACGTGGCGGAGGCGATCCCGCGGGCGTGGCGGGACGTACGGGACTGATCGCGGCCACGGGGACAGGCGCGCGTTCTGCGGGGGCGGGGCGCGGCCCTGCGGGTCCGGGGTGCGTCCCTGCGGGAGTGGCGTGCGTTCCCGGTGCGAACCGGATGCGCCGCCCCGACGATTGAGGGCGCCCGCTGCGCGCGGCGGGGGTGCGCCCGACTACGGCGGGCACCGGCCCGCGCACCCGCCCGCGGGGGCCTGTGCCGTGGGACTTCCCCTCCCCGTCGGCGGCCTCTGAGAGACTGGGGGCGCCATGAACAAGACAGCACACCCGCGGACGGCCCCGCTGCGCGCCCGCGCCGAGATCGACCTGGCCGCTCTGCGGGCCAACGTGCGGGCCCTGCGCGAGAGGGCGCCCGGCGCGGCCCTGATGGCCGTGGTCAAGTCCGACGCGTACGGCCACGGCGCGGTCCCCTGCGCCCGCGCGGCCCTCGCCGCCGGGGCCACCTGGCTCGGCACCGCCACCCCCGAGGAGGCGCTGGCGCTGCGCGCGGCCGGGCTGTCGCCCGAAAAGGCCCGGGTGTTGTGCTGGCTGTGGACGCCGGGCGGCCCCTGGCGGGAGGCCGTAGAGGCCGACGTGGACGTGTCCGTGAGCGGGCTGTGGGCCATGGCGGAGGTGCGGGAGGCGGCGCGCGCCGCCGGGCGGCCCGCGCGGGTGCAGCTGAAGGCCGACACCGGCCTCGGACGCAACGGCTGCCAGCCCCACGACTGGCCCGCACTCGTCGCCGAGGCGCTGCGCGCCGAGGCCGAGGGGCTGGTACGCATCACCGGGCTGTGGTCCCACTTCGCCTGCGCCGACGAGCCGGGGCACCCCTCGATCGCCGCCCAGCTCGTCCGGTTCCGCGAGATGGTCGCGTACGCCGAGGCGCGGGGCGTGCGCCCCGAGGTGCGGCACATCGCCAACTCGCCCGCCACGCTCACCCTTCCCGAGGCCCACTTCGACCTGGTCCGCACGGGCATCGCCGTCTACGGCATCTCGCCCAGCCCGGAACTGGGCACCCCCGCCGACTTCGGGCTGCGTCCGGTGATGACCCTGTCCGCCTCGCTGGCCCTGGTGAAGCACGTACCGGGCGGCCACGGCGTCAGCTACGGGCACCACTACGTCACCCCGGGCGAGACCACCCTCGGCCTCGTGCCCGTCGGATACGCCGACGGCATCCCGCGCCACGCCTCGGGCACCGGTCCGGTGCTGGTGGGCGGCAAGTGGCGTACGGTCGCGGGCCGGATCGCGATGGACCAGTTCGTCGTCGACCTCGGCGGCGACGAGCCCGGGACCGGGTCCGAGGCCGTGCTCTTCGGGCCGGGCGACCGGGGCGAGCCCACCGCCGAGGACTGGGCGCAGGCCGCGGGCACCATCGCGTACGAGATCGTCACCCGCATCGGCACGCGCGTTCCCCGCATCCATGTGAACGCGACGGACGAGACCGGCGGGACCGGCGGGACCGGCGCGGCCCGCGCGGCGGACGAGGCCGGGGGGAGCGCCGGGTCGGCGGACGCCTGAGCCGTGCCCCAGGGCGCCGGTGGCCGGTCGAGGCGGACCGGCCCCCGCCGTGTCCCCCGGGAGAGCACAGGGCCACACTGCACAGGGGCACGACAAGGGCACGACAGGGGCACGCAGCACCCGGCCGCACAGTCATACGGCCGGACAGTCACACAGCCACACAGAGGAGCGGTACGTGAGCGAGAGCAGTGCGGCCGCCGCCGCCTCGGGGGCGTTCGGCGGCTGGCGCAAGGCGACCGGCATCGCGGGTGCCGCGATAGGCGTCGTGGCGGCGGGCGCCGCCGCCACCGTCGCCATAGAGAGGATGACCGTCGGCCGGGGCATGCGCAGGAAGGCCCGCCTCGCCCTGGACTCCGCCGGCCCGTACGGGACCCTGCGCGGCACCCCGGGCCGCGCCTACGCCGACGACGGCACCGAGCTGTACTACGAGGTCGACGACCTCGACCCCGCCCCTTCCGCGGACCTCTCCCCGCGCCGCCGCCGCCTCTTCGGGCGCAAGGACCCCGCCCCCGTCACCGTCGTCTTCAGCCACGGCTACTGCCTCAGCCAGGACTCCTGGCACTTCCAGCGCGCCGCGCTGCGCGGGGTCGTGCGGACCGTGCACTGGGACCAGCGCAGCCACGGCCGTTCCGGGCGGGGCGTGGCCCAGGGCCGGGACGACGTGCCGCTGAGCATCGACCAGCTGGGCCGCGACCTGAAGGCCGTGCTCGACGCCGCCGTGCCCGAGGGGCCGATCGTGCTGGTCGGGCACTCCATGGGCGGCATGACCGTGATGGCCCTGGCCGCCCAGTACCCGGAGCTGATCCGGGACCGGGTCGTCGCCACCGCCTTCGTCGGCACCTCCTCGGGGCGGCTCGGCGAGGTCAACTTCGGGCTGCCGGTCGCCGGGGTCAACGCGGTGCGGCGGGTGCTGCCGGGCGTGCTCAAGGCGCTCGGGCAGCGCGCCGAGCTGGTGGAGAGGGGGCGCCGGGCCACCGCCGACCTGTTCGCAGGGATCATCAAGCGGTACTCCTTCGCCGGACGGGACGTGGACCCGGCGGTCGCCCGGTTCGCCGAGCGCATGATCGAGAGCACCCCGATCGACGTGGTCGCCGAGTTCTACCCGGCCTTCACCGACCACGACAAGACCGGGGCGCTGGCCCTCTTCACGGACCTGCCGGTACTGGTCCTGGCCGGGGTGCAGGACCTGGTCACGCCCAGCGCGCACAGCGAGGCCATCGCCGACCTGCTGCCCGAAGCCGAGCTGGTGCTGGTCCCGGACGCCGGGCATCTGGTGATGCTGGAGCACCCGGAGGTCGTCACCGACCGCCTCGCCGACCTGCTGACCCGCGCGGGCGCGGTCCCGGCAGGCGCTACCGTGGGTGGACATGGAAGCACCAGCAGCACCGCACAGCCCGGCTGACCCCGTGTCCGTCGAGATCACCCTCACCTCCGCCGAGCAGACACGGGAGTGGGGCCGCCGTCTCGCCAAGCTGCTGCGCGCGGGCGACCTCGTGATGCTCAGCGGCGAACTCGGCGCGGGCAAGACCACGCTGACCCGCGGGCTCGGCGAGGGACTCGGCGTGCGCGGCGCGGTCACCTCCCCGACCTTCGTGATCGCGCGCGTGCACCCGTCCCTCGGGGACGGCCCGCCGCTCGTCCACGTGGACGCGTACCGTCTGGGCGGCGGGCTGGACGAGATGGAGGACCTGGACCTCGACGTCTCGCTGCCGGACTCCGTGGTCGTCGTGGAGTGGGGCGAGGGCAAGGTCGAGGAGCTGACCGACGACCGGCTGCAGATCGTCATCCACCGGACCGTCGGCGGCGCCGCCTCCACGGACCGGGCGCCCGCCACGCACGCGGAGACCCCCGCCACGGAGACGGACGCGGGCGGGGACGCGGAGGGGGACGTGGACGCGGACGAGGTGCGGCGCCTGACGGTGACCGGGATCGGCCCGCGCTGGTCCGCCGTCGACCTGGGCGTCCTCACGGCGTAGCCGGTGCGCGCCCGCGCGCACCCCGTTCGCCCCGACGGACTGTCGGCAAGCCTTGCGCCCGGCCTCCCGGGCATGGTCACATGGTACCCAGCCCGTGGTTAGGTCTACCTAACCACGCCCGCCCCCCGGCCCTCAGGAGGCGTCCATGCCGGCTACCGAGAACCAGCCACGGCCGTGCCCGGTCGCCGGTGTGAGCATGCGTGACCTGCTGGCCTCCTGTGCGGCGGCGCAGGCCGTCTCGCGCCCGCCGCGCGCCCCGGAGCAGGTGCCCGCGCGGCCGGCCCCCCGTTCGGTGGAGGAGCACCGGCGGGCGGCGTAGCCCTATCGGATGACGACGACCTTCTGGCCGATCGTCGCGAACATCCACATCGTGTCGCCGTCCGGCCGGGACTCCCGGATGCCGCCCGTCTGCAGGGTCGGGTCCGGTACCGTCTGCGGCTCCGCGCTGTCCACGGCCGCGCTGAAGCCGATGACGACCCCCTTCGCGCCGGCGAAACGCACCACGTGCTCGACGGGGACGCCGTCGGTCCCGGTGACCGCCTTCGAGCGTGAGGTGACCGCGTAGGTGCCCGGCGCCGGATCGACGGTGCCCGGGGCGACCTTGAAGGTGTTCTCGACCCGGCCGCCCGCGCCGACCAGCCACACCCGGTCGTCGTCCACCGAGTACACGACCCGCTCGCCCGTGCCGGAGTCGCCGGGCAGCGCGGCCGGGTGGCGCCGGTCCCGGGGCGCCTTGGCCGCGCCGGTGGCGGGGGTCGCCGACGCACCCGGCCTGCCGCCGAGACCGGGCGGTACGTCCGCATGCGCCCGGTAGGCGAGGAAGGCGATGGTGGCCACGGCGGCCGCGGCGAGCCCGGCCACGAATCCCGAGCTGCTCCTGGCCACGGTCGCCCACCTTTGTGTCGGTTGCACCATCACATGTCTGTCTTGGGACGGTAGCAGCCGGAATGTGCGGTACGGGGGCGGCCGTGCCGACGCCGGGGCCCGTGTCGGGCCGCGGGGCGCGTGCCGGGGCGCCGGGCCGCCCGCGGCGCCCGGTACGGGCCCCCGGCGCCGTAGGCTGTTCGCGTGCTCTTGCTCGCTCTGGATACCGCCACCCCCGCCGTCACCGTCGCCCTGCACGACGGCACGGCCGTCATCGCCTCCTCCAGCCAGGTCGACGCGCGCCGGCACGGAGAGCTGCTGCTGCCCGCCGTCGACCGGGTCCTCACCGAGGCCGGGCTGAAGCTGGACGCCGTCACGGGCATCGTGGCCGGCATCGGCCCCGGCCCCTACACCGGGCTGCGCGTCGGCCTGATGACCGCCGACACCTTCGGGCTCGCGCTCGGCGTCCCCGTGCACGGCGTGTGCACGCTCGACGGGCTCGCCTACGCCGCCGACGTCCCCGGTCCCTTCGTCGTGGCGACCGACGCCCGGCGCAAGGAGGTCTACTGGGCGCGGTACGCCGACTCCCGCACCCGCCTGACCGACCCGGCCGTCGACCGGCCCGCCGACATCGCCGGCCAGGTCGCGGGCCTGCCCGCGGTCGGCGCCGGCGCCCTGCTCTACCCCGACACCTTCCCGCGCACCCACGAGCCCGAGCACGTGTCGGCCGCCGCGCTCGCCTCGCTGGCGGCGGAGCGGCTGGCCGCCGGCGTCGAACTGCCCGCGCCCCGGCCGCTGTACCTGCGCCGGCCGGACGCCCAGGTGCCCAAGAACTACAAGGTGGTCACCCCCAAGTGACCGGACAGACGACGCACCAGACGAACCGGACGGGCGGCCACCTCCTGCGCGAGATGCGCTGGTGGGACATCGACCCGGTACTGGAGCTGGAGAAGAACCTCTTCCCCGAGGACGCCTGGTCACGGGGCATGTTCTGGTCCGAGCTGGCCCACTCGCGCGGCCCGCAGGCGACCCGGCGGTACGTCGTGGCCGAGGACGACGGCCGGATCGTCGGCTACGCCGGTCTGGTCGCCTCCGGTGACCAGGGCGACGTCCAGACCATCGCGGTCGCCCGCGAGCTGTGGGGCAGCGGGCTCGGTGCCCGGCTGCTGACCGAGCTGCTGCGGGCCGCGACCGCCTTCGAGTGCACCGAGGTGATGCTGGAGTGCCGCGTGGACAACCTGCGCGCGCAGAAGCTCTACGAGCGCTTCGGCTTCGCCCCCATCGGCGTCAGACGGGGCTACTACCAGCCGGGGAACGTGGACGCCCTGGTGATGCGCCTGTCCGACCCCTCCGCCTGCGTACAAGGAACCTGAAGACCCATGGCTGACTCACGCGACGAGCCTCTCGTACTCGGCATCGAGACCTCCTGCGACGAGACCGGCGTCGGCGTCGTCCGCGGCACCACCCTGCTGGCGGACGCGGTCGCCTCCAGCGTCGACGAGCACGCCCGCTTCGGCGGCGTCGTCCCCGAGGTCGCCTCCCGGGCGCACCTGGAGGCGATGGTCCCCACCATCGACCGCGCGCTGAAGGAAGCCGGGGTGAGCGCGAAGGACCTCGACGGCATCGCGGTCACCGCCGGGCCCGGCCTGGCCGGCGCCCTGCTGGTCGGCGTCTCGGCGGCCAAGGCGTACGCCTACGCGCTCGGCAAGCCGCTCTACGGCGTCAACCACCTCGCCTCGCACATCTGCGTCGACCAGCTGGAGCACGGCCCGCTGCCCGAGCCGACGATGGCGCTGCTGGTCTCCGGCGGCCACTCCTCGCTGCTGCTGTCCACGGACATCACCTCGGACGTGCGCCCGCTCGGCGCGACGATCGACGACGCGGCCGGCGAGGCCTTCGACAAGGTCGCCCGCGTGCTGAACCTGGGCTTCCCCGGCGGCCCGGTCATCGACCGGTACGCGCGCGAGGGCGACCCGCGGGCGATCGCCTTCCCGCGCGGCCTGACCGGCCCGCGCGACGCCGCCTACGACTTCTCCTTCTCCGGCCTGAAGACGGCGGTGGCCCGCTGGATCGAGGCCAGGCGGGCGGCGGGGGAGGAGGTCCCGGTGCGCGACGTGGCGGCCTCCTTCCAGGAGGCGGTCGTGGACGTCCTGACCCGCAAGGCCGTACGCGCCTGCAAGGACGCCGGCGTGGACCACCTGATGATCGGCGGCGGCGTGGCCGCCAACACCCGGCTGCGGGCGCTCGCCCAGGAACGCTGCGAGGCGGCCGGTGTCCGGCTGCGCGTGCCCCGCCCCAAGCTGTGCACGGACAACGGCGCCATGGTGGCCGCCCTCGGCGCGGAGATGGTCGCCCGCAACCGGGCGGCCTCCGACTGGGAGCTGTCGGCGGACTCCTCCCTGCCGGTGACGGACCCGCACGTGCCGGGCGAGGCCCACCGCCGGGCCCACGGTCAGGAGCACGGGCACGGCCACGACCACGTGCACGAGGTCAGCAAGGAGAACCTGTACTCGTGACCGTCGCGTTGATGTGGGAGGCCCGCGCGGTCGCGGGCCGGGGCGGTGAACTCCTCGACTGGGCACGGCGGCAGACGCTGCCTCAGGAGCCGCTGCGCCGGGAGACGTTCCGTGCCCCCAAGGACCGGGTGCTGGTCGTCACCTGGTGGGACGCGGCCTACGACGCCGAGCTGCCCGAACTGCCCGAACCCGACCGCTCGTTGGTCTCCCGGGCCGTGCACCGCTGGCGGTTCGAGCAGGTGGCGGACGCGTCGGCGACCGGATAGCGGGGGCGCGGGCGGTCCACGGCGCCGAGTGGTGCGCGGCCCCGCGGATGGGCTATGATCATCACACAGCAAGCGGCCGGAACAACGGCCCGCGAGCAGTGCGTTGGTGGTCCAAGGAAAGACGTCCCGCTTCCTGCGGGGAGATGCAGGTGCAAGGCCTGCCCGGCGCTCGATCAGACCCCGTCCCGGTTCTCCGGGGCGGGGTCTCGTGCGTGTCCGGTGCGCGCAGCGGAACCCGGCCCGTCCGCCGCCGGGCGGACCGGAGACCGCTGCTCAGCCTTCCTCCGCCACCCGTGTCCCGGTGCGCAGCCGCCGGTCGGGGCCCACCTCCCGCGCCGGGCCGGTCAGGGTCAGCCGGGCGGTGTGGCGGACGTCCGTGCTGGAGGCGGCCAGCCGCAGTTCCAGGTCGCCCGGTTCGACGATCCGGCGGCCGGAGCGGTCGGTGAACGCCGACAGGTCCGCGTGGAAGCGGAACGTCACCCGGGCCGACCCGCCCGCCTCCAGCTCCAGCCGCTGGTAGCCGATCAGCCGGACGTCGGGGCGGGTCACGGCGGCCACCGGGTCGTGCAGGTAGAGCTGGACCACCTCGGCGCCGGCCCGCCCGCCGGTGTTGCGGACGGTCAGCGAGAGGTCGTACGCGCCGTCCGTGCCGATCGTGGCGGCCTGGTCGCCGGTGAAGTCCTCCCAGGCGAACGTCGTGTACGAGCGGCCGTGCCCGAACGGGTACAGCGGGGTCGGGTCCAGGCTGCTCACCTCGTCGGCCAGGCCCAGCGGCGGCTGGAGGTAGGTCCAGGGCTGGCCGCCGGGACCGCGCGGCACGCTCACCGGGAGCCGGCCCGACGGGTTCACCCGGCCCGAGAGCACGCCCGCCACCGCGGGGCCCCCTTCCTCGCCGGGGAAGAACGCCTGGACGACCGCGCCGAGCCTGCCGTCCCAGCGGCCCAGCGCGTAGGGGCGGCCGGTGAGCAGGACCAGGACGAGGGGGACGCCCGTGGCGGCCAGCGCGTCCAGCAGTTCCCCCTGCACGCCGGGCAGCGCCAGGTCCGCCACGTCGCAGCCCTCACCGGAGGTGCCGCGGCCGAACAGGCCGGAGCGGTCGCCGAGCACCGCCACGCACACATCGGCCCCCGCCGCGCTCGCCAGCGCCTCGGCGAAGCCGGAGGTGTCCGGCTCCGAGACGCCGCAGCCCTCGGCGAACGTCACCTTGGCGTCGGGCAGTTCGGCACGCAGCGCGTCCAGGACGGTGGGGATCTCGATGCCCAGGGGTACCTCGGGGTGCTGGGTGCCCACGTGGGAGGGGAAGGAGTAGCAGCCCAGCATCGCCAGCGCGTCGGCGGCGCGCGGGCCGACGACCGCGATCCGCGTGCCGGGGGAGAGGGGCAGCACCCCGCCGGGGTCGTCCAGGAGCACCACCGACTCCTCGGCCAGGCGGCGGGCCACGGCCCGGTTCTGAGCCGAGTCCAGGTCGACGGGCTCGTCCGGCACCTCGGGGTCCCAGTCCGCGTCCAGGAGGCCCAGCTCGCACTTCTGGAGCAGGACCCGGCGGGCGGCGCGGTCCACCAGGTCCTCGGGGACGGCACCCGCGCGCACGGCGGCGACCAGGTCGTCGCCGTAGCACTTCACCGTGGGCAGTTCGACGTCGACGCCGGCGGCGAGCGCCAGGTGCGCGGACTCGGCGGGGCCGGCGGCCACCCGGTGCAGGGTCTGGAGGAAGTCGATGCCGAAGTAGTCGGCGACCACGGTGCCCGTGAACCCCCACCGTTCGCGCAGGAGCCCGGTGAGCAGGGCGGGGTCGGCCGAGGCGGGCACGCCGTCGGTCTCCGTGTAGGCCGCCATCACCGAGCGGGCGCCGCCCTCGCGCAGCGCCATCTCGAAGGGGGACAGCGTGACGTCGGCGAACTCGCGGGTGCCCGCGCGGACCGGGGCGAGGTTGCGGGCGCCGGAGGAGGACGCGTAGCCGGCGAAGTGCTTCAGCGTGGCGACGACGCCGGCCGACTGGAGGCCGCGCACGTAGGCGGTGCCGATCGTGCCGACCAGGTAGGGGTCCTCGCCGATGGTCTCCTCGACCCGGCCCCAGCGCGCGTCGCGGACCACGTCCAGGACCGGCGCGAGTCCCTGGTGCACGCCGAGGGACCGCATGTCCCGGCCGATGCGCTCGGCCATCGCCTCCACCAGGGGCGCGTCGAAGCTCGCGCCCCAGGCCAGGGGGACCGGGTAGGCCGTCGCACCCCAGGCGGTGAAGCCGGCCAGGCACTCCTCGTGGGCGACGGCCGGGATGCCGAACCTGCCCGCCCCGGCGATGCGGCGCTGGGCGCGGGTCAGGGCGCGGGCACCGGAGCGGGGGTCCACGGGGGCGGTGCCGAAAGAGCGGGTGAGCTGGCCCAGGCCCCGGGTGATCAGCTCGTCCCAGTCGTGGTCGGTGTTCATGTGCTGCTGGAGCGGGGCGACCCCGTCGCCGTCCGTGGCGGCGCCCACCCACACCCCGTACAGCTGGGCCGTCTTCTCCTCCAGGGTCATCCGGGACAGGAGGTCGTCGACGCGGGCGGCGGCGGGCAGGGCGGGGTCCTGCCAGGAACGGGGGGTCATGGAACTCCTGTCGGAGGCGTCGGTGGAGGGTGAGGTCACTTGCCGCCCACCCCCATCAGGCCCCCGACGAGGGCGCGCCGCGCCACCAGGTAGACGGCGAAGATCGGGATGCCGGAGAGGACGACCGAGGCGAGCAGGGCGGGGATGTTCACGCCGAACTGGCTGACGTAGTTGAACAGGCCGAGGGTCAGCACGCGCGGGCCGTCGGACTGGGTGAAGATCAGCGGGAAGAGGAAGCCGTTCCAGGCCTGGAGGGCGGCGTAGACGACGACCGTACCGATGCCGCCCTTGGCCATGGGGATGACCAGCTGGAACAGCATGCGGGCGGTCGAGGCGCCGTCCAGGGCCATCGCCTCGTACATCTCCTCGGAGATGTCGCGCAGGGTGCCGGTGAGGATCAGCACGCACACGGGCATGGCGAAGGCCGCGGTCGGCAGGACCACCGCGAGCAGGCTGTCGTAGAGGTTCAGCTTGGCGATCATCAGGTACAGCGGGATGACCACCGCCTGGGCGGGGATGGCGATGCCCAGCAGGAACATCCGGAAGGCGGCGCCCGACCAGAAGCCGCGGGTGCGTACGGCCACGTAGGACAGCGGAAGGCTCAGGACGAGGACGATCACCACGACCGCCGCGGCCACGATCACCGTGTTGAGCAGGAAGTGGCCGAAGCCGTTGTGCAGCACGGTGTTGTAGTTGGCCAGCGTGGGGTGGGCGGGCGGCTTCAGCGCGTTGTTGCCGAGCGCCTGGTCCTGGCGGGTCAGCGACGCCGAGATCATCGCGTAGATCGGGACGATCACCACGACCAGCCACAGGGCCGATCCGATGCCGGCGAGCGGGTTGGGGCGCCTGGTCCAGTGCCGGCGGCGCCGCCGGGGGGCCCGGGGTGCGGGCCGGCCGGCGTTGTTCACGGGGTGCGGACGCCGCAACGTGTCGTGCGACATGGCGTCACATCCCTTCCCTGGTGCTGCGCATGGCGCCGAAGCCGGAGAGCCGCACCAGCAGCAGCGAGAGCGCGGTGGCGGCCACGACGAGGAAGGAGGCGACGGCGCTCGCGTAGCCGAAGTCGTAGTTCTTGAAGCCCGCCTGGTACATCAGGTACGGCAGGATCGCGGTGTCGGTGCCCGGGCCGCCCTGGGTGAGGATGAGGACGGTCTCGAAGTAGGTCAGCGAGCCGACGATCATCAGCACGCTGGACGTGGTGACCGTGTTGCGCAGCTGGGGCAGGGTGATGGAGAAGAACTGGCGGTGGCGGCCCGCACCGTCCATCGCGGCCGCCTGGTAGAGGACGTCGGGGATCTGCCGGGCCCCGCCCTGGTAGATCAGGGTGTGGAAGGGGATGAACTGCCAGCCGCCGACGAAGACGATCGCCAGGAAGGCGCCCGAGGTGGAGCCGAGCGTGTCGCCGTGGACGATGCCGAAGTTCGGGTCGAGCAACGCGTAGAACAGCAGCGAGATCGCCGTCGAGGAGAGCAGGAACGGCACGAAGAAGACGGCGGACAGGATCGCGCGGTTGCGCTGGCGGCCCGCCGCCCACACGCCGAGCAGCAGGGAGACGACGGTCTGGAAGACCCAGCTGACGACGGTCAGCAGCACGGTGACCGTCAGGGACTGGCCCAGCCGCGGGTCGTGGATCAGCTTGTCCCAGTTGTCCAGGCCCACCGGCCGGGGGTCGCCTAGGCCGTTCCACCGGGTGAAGGACAGGTAGAAGGCCAGCGCCATGGGCGCGACGGCGAAGAGGGTGAAGAACAGGACGGCGGGCAGCGCCCAGACGGCGTGCGGACGGCCGGCCCGCGCCCCCTTTCCCGGCCTGCTCCGGGTCCGGTCGCCAGGTCTGCCCGGGGTCCGGCCCCCGGGCCCGCCCGGGTCCCGGGTTCCTGGCGTGGTCCGGGCCCGGGCGGCGGCCGACGGGCTCACTTCAGCCCCTGGAGGGCGGAGACGAACCGGCTCGGCGAGGACTTGCCCACGAACAGCTTGTTGACCTCCGTCAGCATCGGCTGCGACAGGTCCGGGTCGACCGCCTGGTCCCAGCTGAGGGTGAACGCCGGGGCGCTGCGCACCATCTGGTACTGGAACTTCGCGAAGAGCGGGCTGGGGGAGGAGTCCAGCATCTTCTCCGCGATGGTCGTGGTCGGCACGTCGCCGTTGGCGATCAGGTCCTTGGTGTACGCCTCGGAGGCGCTGTCGCGCAGGAAGGCGACGGCCGCGTCCTTGTCGGACGTACGGGCGTTCACCGACCAGTAGTTGGTGGGGTTGCCGACGACGTTGCGGATGTCGCCGGCGCCGCCGTCGAACTTCGGGAACGCGCACCAGCCCAGGTCCTTCTCGGCGAAGTCCGGGAACTTGCCGAGCTGCGTGGAGTACTCCCAGGAGCCCATCAGGTGCATCGCCGCCTTGCCCTTGGCGAAGACCGCGGGGGCGCCGCCGTTGGTGTACGCCACCGAGCTGAAGCCGTCGCCGAAGGCGCCGTCGTCGATGAGCTGCTTGACCGTCTCGGCGGCCTTCAGCACGGCGGGGTCGCCCCAGTCCGAGGCGCTGCCGTTCCTGATCCTGTCGAAGACCTCCGGGCCGCCGATGCGGTCGACCAGGTACTCCAGCCACATCAGCTCGGGCCAGATGTCGGCGCCGCCCAGCGCGATGGGGGTGATCCCGGCCTTCTTCAGCTTCGCGTTGTTGTCGAGCAGCTGGTCCCAGCTGGTGGGCGGGCGCAGCTTGTGCTCGGCGAAGAGCGACTTGTTGTAGAAGAGGATCACCGGCTGCATGCCGCGCATCGGGATGCCGTACATCTTGCCGTCCAGGGAGCCGGAGGCGAGGACGGAGGGCAGGAAGCCGTCCCGCAGCACCGGGTCGGACTTGATGGTGGCGGTGAGGTCGACCAGCTGACCGGCCTCCTGGTACGCCTTGATCGATCCGCCGCCCCAGTTGTAGAAGACGTCGGGGGCGTTGGGCGAGCCCATGGCGGTGCGCAGCTTGGCCGGGTACTCCGCGCCGGGCACCTTCTGCAGCGTGACCTTGCCCTTGGTCTTCCGGGCGGCGGCCGACGCGTTGAACCGGTCGGCCGACTTGACCTGGACCTTCACGGCGTCGTCGCCGTACACCATCGCCGTGATGGTGCCGCCCGATCCGCCGGAGCCGCCGCCGGAGCCGCAGGCCGTGAGTCCGGCGGCCGAGACCAGGGTGGTGGCGCCGGCGCCGAGGAACCAGCGCCTGCTGTAGGACTCCATGTGACGGCACCTCTCACGAAGGGATCGCTCGGGCCGGACGCGCTGCCGACGGCACCCGTGGTGCAAGACGACTGAGCCCGAATGTTTCGGATGTGACTTCGAATGTTCCGGGAACGTAAGGCGTGCCGGGGGGTTCGTCAAGGGGTCGCGCAGGGATACGATCCGGACCATGAAGCCGACGAAGACCCGTGAAACCCGCTCTGCCACCCTCGCCGAGATCGCCCGCGAGGCCGGGGTGTCGGCTCCGACTGTTTCGAAGGTCCTCAACGGACGTGCGGACGTCGCCCCGGCGACCCGCAGCAGGGTCGAGGAACTGCTGCGCGCCCACGGCTACCGGCGCAGGCGCGCCGAGGCCACCCGCTCGCCGCTGATCGACGTGGTCTTCCACGAACTGGAGAGCGCCTGGGCGATGGAGGTCATCCGGGGCGTGGAGAACGTGGCGCGCGAGGCGGGCCTGAGTGTCGTGCTCTCCGAGAGCGCGGGCCGGCTCACCCCCGGCCGGACCTGGGCGGACCAGGTCGCCGCCCGCCGCCCGCACGGCGTGGTGCTCGTCCTGTCCGGCCTCGACGAGTCCCAGCGGGCGCTGCTGACCAGCCGTTCGATCCCGTTCGTGGTGATGGACCCGGCCGGCGACCCGGGCACCGACGTGCCCTCGATCGGCGCGACCAACTGGCAGGGGGGCCTCGCCGCCACCCGGCACCTCGTCGAGCTGGGCCACACCCGCATCGGCGCCATCAGCGGGCCGTCGCGGATGATGTGCAGCCGCGCCCGGGTCGACGGCTACCGGGCCGCGCTGGAGACGGCGGGGGTGCCGGTCGACCCGTCGCTGATCGTCACCGGCGACTTCCACCACGAGGCCGGCTACCGCCTCGGCCTGAAGCTGCTACGCCGCCCGGACCGGCCGACCGCCGTCTTCGCGGGCAACGACCTCCAGGCGCTCGGTCTGTACGAGGCGGCGCGCGAACTGGGGCTGCGCATCCCGGAGGACCTGAGCGTGGTCGGCTTCGACGACCTGCCGGTGGCCCGCTGGGTGGGACCGCCGCTGACGACCGTACGGCAGCCGTTGACGGAGATGGCGGAGGCGGCGGCGCGGCTGGTGCTGGACCTCGGGCGGGAGGAGGAGTCGCAGGCGGCCACCCGGGTCGAACTGGCGACGAGCCTGGTGGTGCGCAGCAGCACGGCGGAGCCGGCGGCCTGACCCCTTCCCCGGCCTTCGAAACCTCCGAAACTTTCGAAGCGGCGCAGCGGGAGCGGAAGAGGCCCGGAAAATGTGCGGCGGCGTGTCGATCCCGGCGGATCCCGTTCGACGTACGGGGTGAGAGGCGGGGAAGGGCCCCGCCGGCACCACCGCACCCGAGGAGTCACCATGCCGCGTTACCTGTCGATCGTGCGCATCGACGAGAGCACCGCCCCCGCCGAGGGCCCCAGCCCGGAGCTGATGCGGCGGATGGGCGAGCTGATCGAGGAGATCACCAAGGCCGGCGTCATGCTCGACACCGCCGGGCTGACGCCGTCGAGCCAGGGCAAGCGGGTGCACTGGGAGGGCGGCAGGGCCACCGTCACCGACGGGCCCTTCACCGAGTCCAAGGAGGTCGTCGGCGGCTACGCCCTCATGCAGTGCAAGGACATGGACGAGGCCCTGGAGTGGGCCCACCGCTTCGTCAAGGTCCACGAGGACCACTGGACGATGAGCCTTGAGGTGAGGGAGATCGCCGAGGGCTGAGGACCTCACCGGAGGCCGGGTGTCCGGTGGCCCGCCGGTCGCCGACGGTGTTCGATGGGGGGCTGTGACAGAGCAGCCCCCCGAGCCCGCCCCGCCCTCCGGTGCCCTGGAGACCGTCTTCCGGCTGGAGTCGCCCCGTGTCGTGGCCGCCGTCGCGCGGATCGTGCGGGACGTCGGCATCGCCGAGGAACTCACCCAGGACGCCCTGGTCGCGGCCCTGGAGCAGTGGCCCGCGGACGGCGTGCCGGACAACCCCGGCGGCTGGCTCATGACCACCGCCCGGCGCCGCGCCGTCGACCTGGTGCGGCGCCGCGAGAACTACGCCCGCAAACTCGCGGAGATCGGCCGCTCCCTGGAGACCACGGTCGCCCCCGAGGAGATCGCCGCCCCCGACGACATCGACGACGACCTGCTCCGCCTGGTCTTCACCACCTGCCACCCGGCGCTGTCCGCCGAGGCCCGCACCGCCCTCACGCTGCGCCTCCTGGGCGGTCTGACCACGGCGGAGATCGCCCGCGCCTTCCTCGTCCCCGAGCCGACCGTGGCCCAGCGGATCGTGCGTGCCAAACGCACCCTGGCCACGCGGAACGTCGCCTTCGAGGTGCCGTACGGACCCGACCGCGAGGCCCGGCTCGGCTCGGTGCTCGACGTGATCTACCTGATCTTCAACGAGGGGTACGCGGCCACGGCCGGCGACGACTGGCTGCGCCCCGGCCTGTGCGAGGACGCGCTGCGCCTGGCCCGCCTGCTGGCGGGCCTGATGCCGAAGGAACCGGAGGTGCACGCCCTGGCGGCCCTGCTGGAGTTCCAGGCGTCCCGCGCCGCCGCCCGCACCGCACCGGACGGCACGCCGGTCCTCCTCAAGGACCAGGACCGGCGGCGCTGGAACCGCCTGCTCATCACCCGCGGCGTCACCGCGCTCTCCCGCGCCGACGCCGCCGCGGCCGGCCCGCCGGGCCCGTACGCCCTCCAGGCCGCCATCGCCGCCTGCCACGCGCTCGCGCACACCTACGAGGAGATCGACTGGCGGGCCATCGCCACCCTCTACGCCCTGCTGGCCGCCCGTGCCCCGTCCCCCGTGGTCGAACTGAACCGCGCGGTGGCCGTCTCGATGGCCGCGGGCCCGGCGCCCGCGCTGGAGATCGTCGACGCCCTCGCCGCCGGGGGCGCCCTGCGCGACTACCACCTGCTCCCCAGCGTCCGCGGCGACCTGCTCGCCCGGCTGGGCCGCGCGGCGGAGGCCCGCGAGGAGTTCACGCGCGCCGCCTCGCTCGCCCGCAACGAACGCGAACGGGACCTGCTGCTCCGACGCGCGGCCGATCCGGTGTGAGGCCCGCTAGGCGGGACGCACGGGGTGCCCCAGCAGCATCGCCGGGGCGCCCGCGACGCGGGTGAGGAACACCGTCACCGCGCCGCGCCCGTGCGGCTTCGGCAGCACCTTGCGGCGCAGCTCCTCCGGTTCGACGGCCGAGCCGCGCTTCTTCACGGTGAGCGTGCCGACCCCGCGCTCGCGCAGCAGCGCCTTCAGCTTCTTGACGTTGAAGGGCAGGTGGTCGGTGATCTCGTAGGCGGCGGCGTACGGGGTGGGACGCGCCTCGTCGGCGGTGACGTAGGCGATGGTCGCGTCGAGGAGGCCGCCGTCGAGGGCCTCGGCGACCTCGGCGACCAGGTGGGAGCGGATGACGGCGCCGTCGGGCTCGTACAGGTAGCGGCCCACGGGCCGCACCCGCGGGTCGGGCAGGCCGCGCCCGCGCAGGCTGTGCGGGCCGGGCAGCAGGGTCGCCCGCACCGCGCCCGGCTCGGTGCCGAACCAGAGCACCGCCTCCTTCACGTCCCCGCCGTCGGAGATCCACTCGGCCTCCGCCTGCGGCGGGACGGCCTCGTGCGGGATGCCGGGGGCGACCTTCAGGGCGGCGTGCGGGGCCTTGAGGGCGGCCGCCACGGCCCAGGAGAGCGGGGGTGAGTAGGCCTCCGGATCGAAGATCCGCCCACCCGTCGCCCGGCCACCACCCCTCACCGGCTCGCTTCGCGAGGCACCTCCTTGTCTGCCGCCGCGCCGCGCCGGATCGACGAAAACGGCGTCGTACGACGAGGTGTCGACGTCCGTGACGTCCGCCTCGCGGACCTCGATCAGACCGTCGAGCCCGAGCGCCGCCGCGTTCGCGCGGGCCGCGGCGGCCGTCACCGGGTCCCGGTCGACGGCGAGGACGCGGATCCCCGCGCGGGCGAGCGCGATCGCGTCACCGCCGATGCCGCAGCACAGGTCGGCCAGGGAGGCCACGCCCAGCTCCTTCAGCCGGGCCGCGCGGTGGGCGGCGACGCTCGCCCGGGTGGACTGCTCCACGCCGTGGGGCGTGAAGAACATCCGCTCCGCGTCCGCGGCGCCGAACTTCGCCGCCGCCCGCTGCCGCAGCCGGGCCTGTCCGAGCGCCGCCGAGACCAGGTCGGCGGGATGGTCGCGGCGCAGCCGGGTGGCGACGGCGAGTTCGTCGGCGGGGGCGGTGCCGCGCACTTCCTCCAGGAGGGCGCGGCCCTCGGCGGTGAGCAGCGGGGCGAAGGCGTGCAGCGGGGCGAGTGGGTCGGTCACCGGCTCATTGTCGGCCAGTCGGTGGACGGTGCGCCGCCGGTCGCGGTGTCGCCGCGGGTTCGGGGCGGTGGCCTGCGAGGATCCGGCGCCATGAGCACAGTAGTACAAAATGACAAAAATAGTCCCCTGGGGCCTCTGTGCGCCCCAGGCCGTCCGGGACGCAAGGCGGTGCTGCGTGCCGGGCTCGGTGCCCTCGCCGTCGCCGCCCTCGCCTCCGGCTGCGCCCGGCCGGACGCCCCGGTGCACCCCGCCCCGGGCCAGCAGCGCATCCAGGCGCCCCCCGCCCGCGCCCTCGACTCCTACGCCACCCGGCTCAAGGTATCCGCCGCCGCCCGCGCCGCCGCGGCCAGACGCTGGGGTCTGACCCAGGTCCCGCTCCTGCCCCCGCCGCCCCCGGCCGTCAAGCCGAAGATCCACGCCCGCCCCGGCTTCGAGGTGGCCCACCAGGAGGACTGGAACCTGCCCCCGGTCTTCACCACCGTCCCCACCAAGGACAAGGTCCTCTTCCTCACCATCGACGACGGCGCCGAGAAGGACCCCGCCTTCCTGCGCATGATGAACGACCTGAAGGTCCCCTACACGGCCTTCCTCAGCAACTACCTCGTCAAGGACGACTACGGCTACTTCCGCAAGGCGCAGGCCCTGGGCAACACCCTGAACAACCACACCCTGCACCACCCCTACCTGCCCGGCCTGTCCTACGACGAGCAGCACCGCGAGATCTGCGACATGCAGGACATCATGCGCAAGCAGTTCGGCAAGCGCCCCCGGCTCCTGCGGCCGCCCTACGGCAACTACAACCAGGACACCCTGCGCGCCGCCAAGTCCTGCGGCATCAGGTACGCGCCGATCTGGAACGAGGAGGTCTACGTCGACCACTGGGAGTTCCGCGAGGACGACCAGCGGCTGCGCCCCGGCGACATCGTGCTCACCCACTTCCGCGGACGCGAGGAATGGAACGGCACCATGGCCGACGACATGCGCCGCTTCCTGAACTACGCGACCGCCAAGGGGTACGCGGTGGCCCGGCTGGAGGACTACCTGTGAGAGCGCGGCCGTGGCCGCGGCGCACGGCCGCGGCGCTGCTCGCGGCCGTGCTGCTGCTCCTGGCCGGCTGCGCCTCGTCCGTGGACCCGATCGAACGGCTGGGCCGCAAGGCCGCGCAGCGGGTACGGCCGGCGGGCCAGGCCGCGCCCACGCCCCGGCCCTACCGCCGCTGGGGCCTGGCCGCCCCGCTGCCCGCGCCCCCGCGCCCGCCGGCCCGCCCCTCGCCCCGTGCGGCGGCCTCCGCGACGCCCGCGGTGATCGACCACGTCGACACCCCCGACCGGGTCGTCTTCCTCACGTACGACGACGGCGCCGAGCGCGATCCGCGCTTCGTCGACATGGTGCGCGAACTGCGGCTGCCGGTCAGCATGTTCCTCACGGACAGCGTCGTCGGGCCGGGCTACGGGCACTTCGCGCGCCTGCTGTCGGTCGGCGCGGCCCTGGAGAACCACACCCTGGAACACCCGGCCCTGCGCGGCCTGCCCTACGCCGGCCAGCGCGCCGAGATCTGCGGCCAGCGCGACAAGCTCCACGCCCGCTTCGGCGTCCGCTCCCGCCTCTTCAGGCCGCCCTACGGCTCCTACGACACCACGACCCTGCGCGCCGCGGCCGACTGCGGTGTCTCCACCGTCGTGCTGTGGCGCGCCTCGATGACCGAGACCCGCCTGCGCTTCACCCACGGCCGCCGCAGCCTGCGCCCCGGCGACATCCTCCTGGTCACCTCGGACGACGACGACCTCGACGGCCCGACGCTGCGCGAACGCACGACAGCCCTGCTGCGCGACGTCGAGGCGGAGGGCCTGACGGTCGGAAGGCTGCAGGACTACCTGCGGTGAGCGGTCCTGTCCGGCGTCCGAGGACGAGGCCGACCAGGCCGGAAGCGGGGTCCGGGGCGGCGGCCCCAGGGCCGCTCACGGAAGCGGGCGGCGCCTGCACGACCGCCCCGCGGGAACGTCCCCCCGCCCGACGCGCCGCACGGCAATTGGCACTCCGCTTGACCGAGTGCTAATCGCGGTCATAGTCTCGGCTCTGGCACTCCCCACCGGAGAGTGCCAACAACGCGACGGGCAGGTCCGGCACCCGCGACGACGGATCGACCTGGTCGCCACCTCAGACAGTTAACCCCGTGAGATCTCCGAAGGGGGAGGTCGGATCGTGACGACCGCCAGCACCAAGGTTGCCATCAAGCCGCTCGAGGACCGCATCGTGGTCCAGCCGCTCGACGCCGAGCAGACCACGGCCTCTGGCCTGGTCATCCCGGACACCGCCAAGGAGAAGCCCCAGGAGGGCGTCGTCCTGGCCGTGGGCCCGGGCCGCTTCGAGGACGGCAACCGTCTTCCGCTCGACGTCAAGGTCGGCGACGTCGTGCTCTACAGCAAGTACGGCGGCACCGAGGTGAAGTACAACAACGAGGAGTACCTCGTCCTCTCGGCTCGCGACGTCCTCGCGATCATCGAGAAGTAAGTCACCTCAGCGTTTCTGCTGTGAGCTGCGCCCCTGGCCCCCGCGACCGATAAGAAGCCGGGCGCCCGGGGCGCAGTTTCTTTTTCACCCAAGATTTCCGAGAGGGCTCCCGCTGCCATGGCGAAGATCCTGAAGTTCGACGAGGACGCCCGTCGCGCCCTCGAGCGCGGCGTCAACAAGCTCGCCGACACGGTCAAGGTGACGATCGGCCCCAAGGGCCGCAACGTCGTCATCGACAAGAAGTTCGGCGCCCCGACCATCACCAACGACGGCGTCACCATCGCCCGTGAGGTCGAGGTCGAGGACCCGTACGAGAACCTCGGCGCCCAGCTGGTGAAGGAGGTGGCGACCAAGACCAACGACATCGCGGGTGACGGCACCACCACCGCCACCGTGCTCGCCCAGGCGCTGGTGCGCGAGGGCCTGAAGAACGTCGCCGCGGGTGCCTCCCCGGCGCTGCTGAAGAAGGGCATCGACGCCGCGGTCAAGGCCGTCTCCGACGACCTGCTCGCCTCGGCCCGCCCGATCGACGAGAAGTCCGACATCGCCGCCGTGGCCGCGCTGTCCGCCCAGGACCAGCAGGTCGGCGAGCTGATCGCCGAGGCGATGGACAAGGTCGGCAAGGACGGCGTCATCACCGTCGAGGAGTCCAACACCTTCGGTCTGGAGCTGGACTTCACCGAGGGCATGGCCTTCGACAAGGGCTACCTCTCGCCGTACTTCGTCACCGACCAGGAGCGTATGGAGGCCGTCCTCGACGACCCGTACATCCTGATCAACCAGGGCAAGATCTCCTCGATCGCGGACCTGCTGCCGCTGCTGGAGAAGATCATCCAGGCGAACGCCTCGAAGCCGCTGCTGATCATCGCCGAGGACGTCGAGGGCGAGGCCCTCTCCACCCTCGTCGTCAACAAGATCCGCGGCACCTTCAACGCCACCGCGGTGAAGGCCCCCGGCTTCGGCGACCGCCGCAAGGCGATGCTCCAGGACATGGCCGTCCTCACCGGCGCCACCGTCATCTCCGAGGAGGTCGGCCTCAAGCTCGACCAGGTCGGTCTCGACGTCCTCGGCTCCGCCCGCCGCGTCACCGTCACCAAGGACGACACCACGATCGTCGACGGCGCCGGCGACAAGTCGGACGTCCAGGGCCGCGTCGCGCAGATCAAGGCCGAGATCGAGTCCACCGACTCCGACTGGGACCGCGAGAAGCTCCAGGAGCGCCTCGCGAAGCTGGCCGGCGGCGTGTGCGTGATCAAGGTCGGCGCCGCCACCGAGGTGGAGCTGAAGGAGAAGAAGCACCGTCTGGAGGACGCCATCTCCGCGACCCGCGCCGCGGTCGAGGAGGGCATCGTCTCCGGTGGTGGCTCCGCTCTGGTCCACGCCGTGAAGGTCCTGGAGGGCAACCTCGACAAGACCGGCGACGAGGCCACCGGTGTCTCCGTCGTCCGCCGCGCCGCCGTCGAGCCGCTGCGCTGGATCGCGGAGAACGCCGGCCTGGAGGGCTACGTCATCGTCTCCAAGGTCGCCGAGCTGGACAAGGGCAGCGGCTACAACGCCGCCACCGGCGAGTACGGCGACCTGGTCAAGGCCGGCGTCATCGACCCGGTCAAGGTCACCCGCTCCGCCCTGGAGAACGCGGCCTCCATCGCTTCCCTCCTCCTGACGACCGAGACCCTGGTCGTCGAGAAGAAGGAAGAGGAAGAGCCGGCCGCCGCGGGCCACGGCCACGGCCACGCCCACTGAGGCGACACGCCGAGCTGAACCGCCGGTGCCCGGCATCCCTTCCGGGGTGGCGGGCCCCGGCGGGGGCGCCCCCGGAGAGGGCGGCCGGCCCCCGGAGCTC
>NZ_JBHJUW010000082.1:0-37948 GCF_042268205.1 Streptomyces sp. NPDC056160 | reverse complement strand
TCCCTCGTCCGCGCGGCCGTTCGGCATGTGGTCCGGCTGGAACACGTACCACAAGCGACGCACCACGCACTACGGACCACGCACCACCGACCACGCGCTACGGACCACGCACCACCGACCACGCGCTACGGACTACGAGCTACGGACCATGCACTGCCGACCACGCACTACGGACTACGAGCTACGGACCACGCACTACGGAATACGAACCAGCGCCACGAAGGGCCGGCGGTGGGCGTCTGCGCTGACGGGCACGCGGCCGTGCGCTCTGGGGCAAGGCGCCCCTGACCAGGGCGTCTAGCGTCACCGGTGCACACTTCTTCGCACGAACCGCAGGAGACGGACCATGACCACTGACACCTCGCACCCGCACGAGGACTCGCCGGCGAGCTCGCACGCCGGCAGCCAGCCCCGGCTGCACCAGAAGGGCCGCGTGATCCAGGAGTTCGGCACCGTCAAGCAGTTCCCGCTGGCGCTCTCCTTCGAGGCACGTATGTACTCCTGCCAGCGGCTCAACCAGGTGCTCGCGGACACGCAGATCCTCTACGGCCTCTACAAGAAGCACCACTGGCTGATGCGGGGAGCCACCTTCTACCAGCTGCACCTGGTGCTGGACCAGCATGCCGCGCAGCAACTCGCCCTCGTCGACACGCTCGCCGAGCGCGTCCAGACATTGGGCGGCGTGGCGGTGGGGGACCCGCGTCATGTCGCCGAGATCACGTCGGTGCCGCGCCCGCCGGACGGCGTGGAGGAGGTGCCCGCCATGCTGTCCCGTCTGCTGGAGGCGCACGAGACGATCCTGACCGACGCCCATGACGCGGCGGCCCGGGTCGCGGAGCAGGGCGACGACGGCACGAACGACGTGCTGGTCTCCCAGGTGATCCGCACCGGCGAGCTGCAGACGTGGTTCCTGGCCGAGCACCTGGTCGACACACCGTTGGTCCGTGCCTGACACACGCAGGGGGCGGCCCGGCCCCGGGCCGCCCCGGGCCACACCCGGCGGAGCGCCGTCAGACCGGACGCGCAGCGGAGCCGGACGAGCCGGCGGCGGCGCCGGCCCCCTCGCGTACCGGGTGCTTGCTCATGACGGAGACGCGGTTGAAGGCGTTGATGGTGATGGCCACCCAGACCACGGCGGAGATCTCGTCGTCCGACAGCTCGGAACGGGCGAGGGCGTAGGCGGTGTCCTGCGCGTCGGCGTCCGCCGGGTGCGTGGTGGCCTCCGCCAGGGCGAGGGCGGCGCGCTCGCGCGGGCTGAAGAGCCGCGTGTCGCGCCAGGCGGGCAGTACGCCCAGGCGCTGCGTCGTCTCGCCGGCGCGCAGGGCGGCCCTGGTGTGCAGGTCGAGGCAGAAGGCGCAGGTGTTGAGCTGCGAGACACGTATGTTGACCAGTTCGACGAGCCGGCGGTCGAGCCCGGCGTCGGCCGCGACCGTGCGGACCGTTTCGGCCGTCGCGGACAGCGCACGGTAGGCGCTCGGGCTCTGCTTGTCGACGAAGACCCGTGCCCGGGTGGTCGTCGGTGCCGTCTCGGCCACGTGATCTCCTTCGTCTCGCGATGTCCTGGGGTACGTCCTATCATCATCGCGTGAATGTTGAAAATCGAACTTTCTTTGTACGGGAAGGAGCCGACCGGTGAGCAACACTGAGACCCGGCCCGCCGCGCTCACCTGTGGCGCCGAGGCGGAAGCCCACGCCGAGGCGGGAGCCGGCGCCGGTTCGGGGGGCGGCGAGCGTGCCGTTGCGCACGGCGGAGCGGACGCGGACGGCGCCGTCGCCGCCGAGGGCCCGGCGCCGGCGGCCATCGAGATCCTCGGCCCGCGGGACGTCCCGCTGGGCGGCCCCCGCGCCATGCGTGTGCGGCGCACGCTGCCCCAGCGGGCCCGGACCCTGATCGGCGCGTGGTGCTTCGCCGACCACTACGGCCCCGACGACGTGGCGGCGAGCGGCGGCATGGACGTCGCCCCTCACCCCCACATCGGCCTCCAGACGGTCAGCTGGCTCTTCAGCGGCGAGATCGAGCACCGCGACAGCCTCGGCACCCACGAGTTCGTCCGGCCCGGCGAGCTGAACCTCATGACGAGCGGCCACGGCATCAGCCACTCCGAGGTGTCCACCCCCGCCACCACGATCCTGCACGGCGTGCAGCTCTGGGTCGCCCTGCCCGCACGACACCGCGACACGGAACGGGACTTCCAGCACTACGTCCCCACCGCCGTGCCGCTGGACGGTGGCGAGGCCCGCGTCTTCCTCGGATCACTCGCCGGCGACACCTCCCCGGTGCGCACCTTCACGCCGCTGCTGGGGGCGGAGCTGTCCGTGAGCCCCGGGGCCACCGTCACCCTCGACATCGACCCCGGCTTCGAGCACGGTGTGCTCGTCGACACGGGTGACGTCGACCTCGACGGCACCACCCTGAAGCCGGCCGACCTCGGCTACGCGGCACCGGACCGTTCCACCCTCACCCTGACGAACCGGGCGCGCGAAACGGCAAGGCTGGTACTGCTGGGCGGACCGCCGTTCGGCGAAGAGATCATCATGTGGTGGAACTTCATCGGCCGGTCGTACGGCGAGATCGTGCAGGCTCGCGAGGACTGGATGAAGGGCACCCGTTTCGGCGAGGTGCAGGGCTACGACGGCGCTCCGCTGCCCGCGCCAGAGCTGCCGAACGCCCCCTTGAAACCGCGAGGAACCAGGCGCTGACCTGCGAGAACATGGGCCGTCTGCCAAGAAGCCGCAACCGCGGCTCTGGGGACCCCGCGGCGCCTGCGTTCGGCACCAGCCGCACACGTGTCTCTGAAGCTGCCCGCGGCTGCCGGGGTGCGGGCATCCGCGGGCAGCTTCGGCCGTACCGTGCTGACCGTTTGCTGACTTTCCAGACGGCGGATCAGGTGTGTGGTGGCGCGGTGTCTTCTCCGCTCTGGGTGGGTGTTCTGTCCAGGCAGGAGATGCCTTCACGTCCCGGCGCGGCTGAACTCACGGTTTGTGGGTCACCCAGAGCAGTTCCGCCGGCCAGCGGTGTGCCCAGTCGGGCGGGTCGGTCTCGTTGTAGCCGTTGGATGTTCCGAGGTCGGGCCGCGGCTCGATGAGGTCGTCGATGACAAGACCCGCGCCGCGCAGGACCCTGACCCAGTCGCCGTAGGTGAGCTGATAGCTGGTCGCGCCGTCGCCTTCGGCGATGGTGTCCAGCCCGAAGTAGTCCTGTTGCAGTGTCGTGGTCACGCGGCCGGCGGCTTCGTCGTAGCAAGCTTCGAACCATGGGCTGGCGACGTTGAACACCAGGCGCCCGCCTCGGCCCAGGACGCGTGCGGCCTGCGGGACCGCCAGGTGCGGGGGTGCCCAGCTGAGCCCGCCGAAGTCGCAGAACACCAGGTCGAAGCTGTCGGCGGCGAAGGGGAGTCGTTCGGCGGCGCCTTGCACCAGCGGGTAGCGGGCCGTCCCCATCGCGCGGGCCGCTGCGGCGAGTTGGGCTTCGGACAGGTCGAGCCCGACCACGGTGGCGCCCTCGGCGGCGAGCGCCCTGGACCACTGGCCGGCGCCGCAGCCGAGTTCGAGGACGCGCTTGCCGGTGACGTCGCCCAGGGCGTGCAGGTGCGCGTCGGGGATGGAGTACATGCCCCACAGTCGGGGTGTGGCGCCGATTCGCGGGTCGTGCTCCTGCTGGTAGGCGCTGCTGATCTGGTTCCAGAGCCGCCGGTTGGCGGGGATGCTGTCCACGTGCCGACTCCAGCATCCCCGGCCGGGGGCGGTCAATACGATGAGGGAACCGGCCGGCCCCGCCGTTCAGTGGACGAGGTCCACCACGGCCGCGCAGTGCGGATCGCCCTTCGGGTCTTCGAACAACTCGCGCTCCCGGGACCGGGGGAACACCTCCGCGATCACCGCCGGCCCCGCCTCCGTGAGGCGCACGTCGCAGGCCACCACGTCGGGTTCGTCCTGGTTTCGGACGTACAGCCGCATCCGCCCCTCGTCCAGGTACAGGAAGCCGACCAGCAGTGACTCCGCCCGCTCCCGCTCCTCGTCCCCCGGAGCCGGGGAGTTCAGCGTGGCCAGCAGCGCGTGCGCCCGGTCCTCCGTGGTCTCCTCGTGCGGCACGTCCTGCGCGAGTGCGATCAACGGAGCCCCGAACACGGTCTCCCTCCGGTCGCTCGACGCGAAACGCACACGGCCCGTCGCGTGCCGTACGCGGCCGACCGCCTCCCAGGGGCTGAGGAGTTCTTCCTCCTCGTCGTCTGCTCGAGCGAGCGGAATCTCGTAGACGGCGAGGAGATCGCGGACGTCGGCCTCGCGCCCCCCGACCGCGATCCGGACGGCGGGCGACCGACCGGGGGCCGGGAGGACACCGCGGACGCGGATCCTCTCCACGATCGGCGCCTGCGTGTAGAGGATCATGTGGCCGGTCACGTCGGCCTGAGCGACGGCCACTTCCCACGGCGTCATCCGGTGTCTCCCTGTCAGCGCGTGAACCTGGCGGCGGACTGGTTCATCCAGTCGGGGCACTTCGTCATGCCCTTGCAGAAGGCGGTGATGACGCCGATCATCTGGCCTTTCCCCGCGTCGTACCGCTTGTCCTGCGTACGTCGGGTCACCTGCGCCTTGACGATGATCTTCACCTGGGCGTGCCTGCCGTCGAAGGCGTAACCCCAGTACTCCAGGCCGCCCCTGCCGTCGGTCTTGTCCGGCTTGCCGTTCAAGGGGGCGTTCACGATGCGGCAGGTGCGGATGTTGTGCCTGCCGGAGAAGTGGGCCCAGCCGAGTTCGCTGTTGCCCGTGCGGGTGGGGACGTTACGCCCGTCCCAGTCCTTCTGGTGGCACTTGACCGTCTTGTTCCAGTGCGGAGCGGCGGCCTGGGCGGCTCCCGTCTGGGTCACGGCCAGCACGCCGACCGAGAGGGCGACGAGCGATGCATGCGCGATCTTCCTCATGGCCGCCGACTCTGCCAGACAACTCGTCTCCAAAGCAGTCGATTTCCAGGTATTCACCCCTATCACGTCGTCCTGCGCCCCCTGGCGCCGCCCAGTGGATGAGGCCCGGGCCGTCTCGACGACCGCCTGCCACGCGCGCCGACCGCACAGGACCGGCGGGCGGTCGGCGAAGGACCGGTGGACGGCCGGCGAAGGACCGGCGGACGGCCGGCGAAGGACCGGCGGGCGGTCGGCAGCGGGCCGGCACGGGGAGAGGTGCGTCCTCCCGCCATCATGTGATCGACCCTGCCCTGCGGCCATATACTAGAATGTTCAACATCTAGGGCGAAAGGGGCGGGCGTGTCCGCACATGAGGCGGCGTTCGGGGCCTTGCTGCGGCAGCTGCGCCAGACGAAGTCGTTGACCATCGAAGCGCTGGCGGAGGCGTCCGGCGTCAGCGTGCGCGGCATCGGGGACCTGGAACGCGGACGACGGGCCGCGCCGCAACGGCGGACGGTGGCCGCGCTCGCGGACGGCCTCGGTCTCGACGACACCGAGCGGGAACGGCTGCTCGCCGCCGCCCGCGCCGGACGTGCCCCCGGCTACAGCCCCGTCGGCGTCCGCTCCTTCCCGCGCGGCATCGACGACTTCGTCGGCCGCGCGGACGAGCTGGCACGCCTGGAGGTGCTCGCCGGTCCGCCCGGTCCCGGGGACGGCGGTGTCCCGGACGGCGACGCCGACGGGCCGGCCGGCGCCTCGAACGCCCAGCCCGTCGTCGTCGCCGTGCACGGAGCGCCCGGCACGGGCAAGACGACCCTCGTCCTCCGCGCCGCCCGCCGGCTGGCCGACCGGTTCCCGGACGGCCAGCTCATGGTGGACCTGCGGGGGACCGACGAGACCCCGCCCGCCCCCTCCGAGCTGATGGTGCAGGTGCTCAAGGCGCTCGGGGTGCCCGACCGGGACCTGGCTAAGGCGGGCCCCCAGGCGCACCCCGCCGTCTACCGGCAGGTCCTCGCCGAGCGCCGCTGCCTGCTCGTCCTCGACAACGCCCGCGACGAGGCGCAGGTACGCCCGCTGCTGCCGGGCTCGGGCGGGACGCTGGTCCTGGTGACCAGCCGCCGTATGCTCACCGGCCTGGACGACGTGCACCGGCTGCCGCTCGGGACGCTCGATCCCGCCGAGTCGGCCGCCTTCCTGACCGCGCTCGTCGGCGGCGACCGTGCGAGCGCAGAACCGGACGCCCTCACGGAGGTCGCCAGGCTCTGCGAACACCTGCCGCTGGCCCTGCGCGTGGCGGGCAACTGGCTGGCGACGCGCACCGGTTGGAGCGTGCGCCGGCTCGCGGACCGGCTGGCGCGCGAGGAGCGGCGGCTGGACGCGCTGTCCGCGGGGGACATCCGGGTGGCGGGCGCCTTCGACCTGTCGTACCGACAGCTCACCCCCACCGCCGCCCGGCTGTTCCGGCGCCTGTCCCTGGTCCCCGGCCCGGACGTCGGCGCCGCGTGCGCCGCCCGGCTCACCGGTCAGGACCTCTACGACACCGAGGACACCCTGGAGGAACTGGTCGAGGCGGGCCTCCTCGGCATCACCGGGCACCGCTACCGGCTCCACGACCTGCTGTGCCTGTACGGTCGCAGCCGCCTCACCGCCGAGGAGGGCCCCGAGGACGTCGAGCGGGCCCGCCGGTCGATGTTCCGCTGGCTGCTGGAGACGGCCGTCGTCGCCGGCCGGTGGTACGAACCCGACCACGGAGCCCCGCCCCCCACCTGGCGGGGCACGGCGGACCTGTCCAGCGCCGACAAGGCCCGCGAGTGGCTCCAGGCCGAGGCCGCCAACTGGCTCGCGGCCCTGCACGCGGCGGCGGCCAACGGCGACCACGCCACCGTCGTCGAGGTGGCCGAGTCCCTGCACTGGTTCTCCGACCAGTGGATCTTCTGGGGGCACTGGCCGGAGGTCTACGGCACCGCCGTGCGCTCCGCCGAAGCGCTCGGTGACCCCCTGATCGAAGCGACCCAGCTCAACTACTACGCCTGGGCCGTCCTGCTGTGCGAAGGCAGGCCGGGGGAGAGCCTCCAGTACTCCGCCCGCGCGCTCGACGCGGCCCGGCGGGCCGGTGATCCCGCGCAGCAGGCGTGGGCGCACCAGTACGCCGGCTGGGCCTACCGCCTGCTGGGCGAGAACGACCGGGTCGCCGGGCACAACGCCCGGGCCGTCGCCCTCTTCGACGCCGCCGGGGACCTGCACGGCATGCTCCAGGCCCTGCTCGGCCGCGCGCTGGCGCTGCGGGCGACCGAGCACCACGAGGAGGCGATCGAGGCCAGCGGGCAGGTCCTGGAGCGGCTGGACGAGGCCGGTGACCGCGTCGAACCGCACATCGCCGCCTTCGCACGCGTCAGCGCACTCGCCGGGCTCGGAATCAGCTACGGCCATCTGGGGCGCCCGGACCAAGCGGTGGAACACCTGCGGACCTCGGTCGAACTGTGCCACGCGGACGGCAACACCGCGTTGGAGAGCCGCTACCTCATCACGCTCGGCGACGCCCTCCTCGCGGCAGGCCGGACCGCCGAGGCGCGCGAGGCCTTCGCGCGGTGCGTCGCGCTCGGCGCGGGCGCCGACCCCCAGCGGGTCGCCGTGGCCCGCTCACGCCTCGCCGGCCGGGCCCCGGACCGACCGGCACGCCGCCCGTGACCGCTCGTGGCGGACGCCTTGCCCCTGACGATACGCGCGCGCCGGCGACCGTTGCTGCCTCTGCGCGCACGGTGCTGTTCCCTGCGCGCACATGTGTGCTCCTTCGCGGGCCGGTGCCGGTGCCGCTGCTGTTTCGGTTCGTCCCGTACCCGTACCCGTACCTGGACCTGTGCCTGCTGTGCCCGTACCCGTACCCGTACCCGTACCGGTGCCTGTGCCTGTCTTTCCACGGTCCCTGTCCCGCCCCCGTCCCCCCTCCCTGCCCGTCATCGCGTTTTCTGCCTGGAGAGTGCCTGGTCAGAGGCCAGGCGGACTGGTTGATTTCTCCTGTCGGAGAGAAGCGGAGTACGGAGGAGAACCAGGTGGAGCTCGCGCTGTCGACGGACGCGGTACCCGACCGGGACAGACTCGACCGCTGGCGGGCCGCACTGGGCGTGGCCCTCGTCCCGATGGCCGTGACACCCCGCGGCGCCGGCCCTCTCAGCGGCCGGATCACCGGTGGCCGCCTCGGCCATCTGCGCGTCTGCTCCCTGGCGGCCGACGCCCAGCGCATGAGCGGTACGGCGGCACACCACCCGGCGCGCGACGAGGCGGCCGTGGCGGTCCTCGTCCTGACGGCGGGTACGGCGACGCTGCTCCAGGACGGCCGGCACGCCGTCGCGGGCGCGGGGGACCTCCTGGTCTACGACACGGCACGGCCGTACACCCTGGACTTCCCCGAACGCTTCGCCTGCCACCTCCTCCACCTGCCCCGCCGGGGACTGGACGTGTCCGACAGGGAGCTGCGCGGAATCATGGTGGCGACCGTCGCGGCCACCGACGGGATCGGCGCCGTCCTCGGCCCCTTCCTGGCCAGGCTGCTCGGATCGGCCCACTCCTACGGACCGGCCGTCGGGGCGAGGCTCGCCGCCACCGTCATGGACCTCTTCGCCACCCTCGTCGCCGAACGCAGCCCCTCCGGCGGTGCCGGGACCGGACGCGGAGAGCTGGTGCTGCGCATCCGCGACCACATCGACCGCCACCTGGAGGACCCCGGTCTGGCACCGGAGACCGTGGCCGCCGCCCACCACATCTCCGTGCGGTACCTGCACCGGCTGTTCGAGGACGAGGGCATCACCGTCGCGCGCCTCATCCAGCGCCGCCGGTTGCAGGAGTGCGCCCGCGAACTGGCCCGGGGCGGCCGGGCCGCGCCCGCCGTCGCGGCGGTCGCGCACCGCTGGGGCTTCGTGAACCCCGCCCACTTCAGCCGGGTCTTCCGCGGGATGTACGGCCACACGCCCAGCGAATGGCGCCGGCTCGGCGCTCCGGGCACGCCCGCACGGGGCTCGCGCGACGACCGGAGCCCCTCCCGTGCGGCCTGAACCCGCCCCCGCGCGAACCGAGTCCCGCACCATCCGTACCGAGCCCAGCGCCACCCGTCTCCGGCCCAGCACCACCCACACGGAGCCCAGCATCACCCACCCAGAGCCCAGCATCACCCACCCAGAGACCCGCGCCGCGCGTACCGGGCCCGGCACCCCACATGCCGAGCCCCGGCCCCCGCGTACCGACCCCGTCCCCCCACGTACCGAACCCGCCCCCGCGCGACCCGAGCTCGTCGCTGCGCCGCCCGCCGTCCGGCGCGGCCCCGCGCTCGCCGGTCGCGGACCGGAACAGGAGCTGTTGCGCCGGGTGCTGCGGGAGGCCCGGTCGGGCAGCGGCGGCACCGGGACCCTCCTTCAGGGCGAGGCCGGGATCGGCAAGAGCGCCCTGCTGGACTGGGCCCACGCCGAGGCACGGGCCCTCGGGTTCACCGTGTTGCGCGCGGTGGGCTCCGAGGCCGAGGCCGGCGTGACCTTCGGCGCGCTGCACCAGCTGCTCTGGCCCCTGACGGACCGTATGCGCGCCCTGCCGGAACCACAGCGCCGGGCGCTGGCCTTCGCCCTCGGCGAGGGCGCCGAACCGGTGCGGGGCGGCTTCCTGGTGGGCGCCGCGGTGCTGGCCCTGCTCGCGGGGGAGGCGCGCATGCGCCCGGTGCTGGTCCTCGTGGACGACCTGCAATGGGTGGACTCCTCCAGCGCGGCCGTCTTCGCCTTCCTCCAGCGCAGGACCGGCGAGATACCGCTGGCCTTCGTCAGCGCGGGCCGCCCCGAGGGACCGGCCGCCGAGGGCCGGCCCGGCACGGTGGTGAACCTGAGCGCGCTGGACGGCGAGGACGCCCGTACGCTGCTGCGCGCCCGCCACCCGCACCTTGCGGTCACCACGGCCGACCGCATCCTGCGGGAGGCGGCGGGCAACCCGCTGGCACTGGTCGAACTGCCCGTCCACCTCCACCCCGACCAGGCCCGTGGCGTCATGCCCCTGCCGACGGGGTTCCCCCTCGGCGGCCGGCTGGAGCGGCTGTTCGCACCCCGGCTGGACCGGTTGTCCGGCGAGGCCGCCCGCGTGCTGCTGCACGCCGCTCTCGGCGGCACGGCGGCGACGGGGGCGGTACCGGCCTGGCCCGCCGGGCTTGCCCCGGACCGCGCCGACGAGGTGTTCGACGAGATCGAGGCGAGCGGACTGGCACGCCTGGAGCCGGACGGCCGGTTCACCTTCCGGCACCCGCTCGTGCGCGGCGCCGTCGTCGCACGTGCCTCCGGCCCCGAGCGGCGGGCCGCGCACCGCGCGCTCGCCGCCGCGCTGCCGTACGACGACCCCCGCCGGCTGGGGCACGAGGCCGACGCGACCCTGCTGCCCGACGACGAACTGGCCGCGCGCCTCCAGGAGGCCGGCCGCCGCCTGACGCTGCGCGGCGGCGACGCCGAAGGCGCCCTCCTGCTGCACCGCGCCGCCGTCCTGAGCACCGACGCCCAGGCCCGCGCCCGCCGCCTGACCTGGGCGGCGGCGATGGCGGCACGCGGCGGGCGGCTGCCGTACGCCGCCCGGCTCGTCGAGGAGCTGCGCCACGCCCCGGTCCCCGCCGACACCGCCCCGCTGCACGCCTACGCCGTCGTCTACGTCGACCAGAGCCACCACGTCGACTTCGCGTCGTCGTTCACCCTGCTTCCGCAGGCCCTCGACGCCCTGTCGCGGACGGGGGCCGGCAGCGGACCGTTCGACGACCTCGCCGAACAGGTCTACTTCAAACTGCTGCTGGCGACCGTCTACACCGGCGACGCACGCGGCCGGGACGCGCTGCGCGCCCACCGGCAACGGGTCTCGCCGCTGGCCGACCTGTGCCGCCGGGCCTGGTCCGACCCCGCCCGCACCGCCCACGGCACGGGCGCCGAACTGAGGACCACGGCCCGCACCATGAGCCAGGAGCAGCAGGCCGGAGCCGCGTGGCTGCTGCTGTGGGCCGCCACCGCCGTCGACATGGCCGACGCGTCCCTGCGGCACCGGTTCCTGGGCCAGCACGCCTACGCCACCCAGGGCAGCATCGCCAAGGCCGGCGCCCACCAGGACTATCTGCGCGGCGACTGGGACCGGGCCGGGGTGTGCCTGCGCGAGGCCGAGGCGGCCGACGCCCTCGGGTACCACTGCAACGCCCTCCTCTTCCGCCACTACTACGCCCACTACCTGGCCGGGCGCGGGGACGAGGAGGGCCTGCTCGCGGTGGAGCGCGCCATCCGGCCCCTGGCCGCCCGGGCCCGTATGACGTTCGTGGAGGACCACCTCACGCACCTGCGCGCCCTGGCCGCCCTCGCGCACGGCCGGGACGAGGAGGCGTACTCGGCGCTGGCCGGGCTGACCCCGCCCGGCGTGCTGCCGGCCACGCTGCCCTGGTTCCACCTGCCGTTCTTCGACTTCGTGGACGCGGCCCTGCGCACGGGACGGACGGCACAGGCGCGGGCGCACGTGGCGGCGGGCGGTGCGGCACGCATGGGGGAGATCTCCCCGCACCACGCGTTCCTGCTGGCCGCGGCCCGGGCCCTCGCCGCCGCCGACGAGGACGCCGACACGCTGTACGAGGCCGCCTACGCCGTACCGGGTGCCGAGCAGTGGACGTTCGAACTGGCCCGGTTGCGGCTGGCGCACGGCACGTGGCTGCGCGATCGCAGGCGTCCGCGCGCGGGGGAGGCGCTGGAGCGGGCACTGGAGACCTTCCGCGCGCTGGGCGCCGGTCCCTGGGCCGAGCGGGCCGAACGCGAACTGCGGGCCGCCCGCACCCGGACCGAGGGCCCGGCCTCGCTGACGGCGCAGGAACTGCGGATCGCCCGGCTCGCGGCGGACGGGCTGACGAACAAGGAGATCGGGGTCCGCCTGAGCCTGTCCCCGCGGACCGTCGGCGGCCACCTGGCGAAGGTCTTCCCCAAACTCGGGATCCCCTCGCGCGCCGCCCTCGCCCGGGCCCTGCAGACGACGGGCGCGGACAGGTGAACGCACCAGGTCCGGCGACCAGCCGTGCCCCCCTGCGCGCCCGCAGGTCGAATGACCTAACACCTCCTCGACGCCCCCGCCCAGGCTGGAGACACGCACATGCACACGTGTCCGTCCCGCCGCCGGGACCGGGCCGGGAGGAGGCGGTCGCCTTGCACGACGAGGTCAGCACAGCATCGATGCCGCGGACGGACCGCGGGGGGCACTGGGAGCGCGTACGGCGGCAACTGGACCCCGTCGAGGTCACGCCCGGCCCCGGGACCACGGACTTCCGCGCCACCGTCACCACCGGCGACGCGGGCTGCCTGCGGCTGCTGTCGATGCGCGCCGCGCCGCTGCGGCTGAGCCGCACCGCCCGGCCCGTTCCGGCCGCCCAGGACGACCGGCTGGTCCTGCTCCTCCAGGAGGAGGGCACCGCCGCCGTACGGCAGGACGGGCGCACGGCGGTCGTCGGCGCCGGCCAACTCGCCCTGCTGGACCTGCGCCGGCCCTTCTGCCTCGACCAGCACACGCCGTTCCACCTGTACGCGCTGCGGCTTCCCGGGCGCGCCCTGGGCCCCTCCGCGGCACGCGCCCGGCACGCCACGGGCCGCGCCATCCCCGCGACCGAGGGCGTCGCGGCGCTGCTGCGGCCCTTCGCCGCGGACGTCGCCTCCGGTGCCGCGGCGTTCGCGGGCCACGTCAGGGACCGTCTCGCGGGCAGCGTCGCGGACCTCCTGGCCACCCTCGTCGACGAGCAGGCACGCAGGCGCGACGGCGCCGCATCGGTCACCGGGCGCGCGCGGACCGTCGACGACATCCGCGCCCACATCGACGCCCACCTGCGCGACCCGAAACTCTCCCCGGCGCTCGTCGCCCGGGCCCACGGCATCTCGCCGCGCTACCTGCACGTGCTGTTCGAGGGTGAGGACACGACGGTGCACCGGCTCATCCAGCGGCGGCGGATCGAGGAGTGCGCCCGCGAACTGCTGCGTCGCGGACACGAGGGCCGGACCATCTCCGCGGTGGCCCGCGGCTGGGGATTTCGCAACGCGGCGCACTTCAGCCGCGTCTTCAAGTCCGTCCTCGGCTGCTCGCCCAGCCAGTGGCGCGACTCCGCCCCGCAGCCCGCCGGCCCCCGGCCCACCAGGTGAGACGGCATCCGGGGCGATCGATCCAAAACTGCTAGGTTCATGCCGTTCCGAAGCGGGGACGTCCGGCCGTGACAGGGGTGCCGGGCGCGGTCGCCGGAGGTGGGGATGGACCAGGGGACGTTCGGCCGGCTGCTGCGCGAGGCGCGGCAGCGATCACTGCTCACCCTGGAGGGCCTCGCCGAGGCCTCGGGAGTGAGTGTCCGGGCGATCAGTGACATGGAGCGCGGACGGAGCCTGCCGCGTCAGGCCACTCTGGGCGAGCTGCTGGACGCCCTGGGGCCGCAGGAGGACGAGTGGCGGCGTCTGGTGCGCGCGGCGGCCCGGCGCACCCGGCCGGTCCCGGAGCAACTGCCGCCGGACGTCGCGGACTTCCGCGGCCGAGGAGAGGCGCTGGCGGCCGTCCACGGGCTCACCGCGCGGGTGGCCGGGCGGGGCGGGCACGTCGTCATCTGCGCGATCGGCGGGATGGCCGGAGTCGGCAAGACCGCGCTGGCGGTGCACTGGGCGCACCAGGTGGCGGACCGTTTCCCGGACGGACGGCTGTATGTGAACCTGCGCGGGTTCGAGGCCGATGCGCGGCCCCTGGAACCCGGGGAGGCGCTCGGCGGGTTCCTGCGGGCGCTGGAGGTGCCCGGCGGCGACATCCCGGCCGGCGCGCGGGAGCGCAGCGCGCTGTTCCGGGAGCGGAGCGCGTCGCGGCGGCTGCTCGTGGTCCTGGACAACGCGCGTGACGCCGAGCAGGTCAGGCCGCTGCTGCCGGCCGCCCCGGGCTGTCTGACGATCATCACCTCCCGCAACCGGCTCTCCGGACTCGCGGCGACGGAGGGTGCCACGCTGGTCAGCCTGGACGTGTGGAGCCGCGAGGAGGCCGTCGCGGCGCTGGCGGCCCGGATCGGTGGGGAACGGTGCACGGCGGAGCCGGAGGCCGCCGCCGAACTGGTCGCGCTGTGCGGGTACCTGCCGCTGGCGGTCGCCGTCGTCGGGGCGCAGCTGAGCGCGGCTCCCGGGACGCCGCTGCGGGCGGCCGTACGGGAGCTGGGCCGGGCACGTTCGCGGCTGGACGCGCTGTCGGCCGGCGACGGGCGGACCGGCGTACGCGCCGTCTTCTCCCGCTCCTACCGGGCGCTCACCCCCGGCACGGCACGGTTCTTCCGGCATCTCGCCCTCCACCCCGGACCAGCGGTCTCCGCCGAGGCCGCCGCCTCGCTCGGGGGCGTCGGGACGGCACCGGCCCGCCGGCACCTGCGCGAACTGACCGCGGCCAGCCTCCTCACCCGGGACACGGACGGCCACTACGTCGCGCACGACCTGGTGCGGGCCTATGGCGTCGAACTCCTCGAACAGGAGCACGACGACCGGCTCGGGGCCGAGACACGGCTGCTGGAGTACCTGCGCCACAACGCGCACGCCGCCAACCGGTTCGTCTGGCGCTTCCCCTCGGAACCGGCCGGCACCCCGGCGCCCGGCGTGGCACGCGTCGCGATCGGCGACCGCGAGGAAGCCCTTCAGTGGTACCGCCAGGAGGAGTCCACCGCCGCCGCAGCGCTGCGCACCCTGCACGACCCGCGGCTGCTGCGCCACCGCATCGACCTCACCCTGGAATGGGTGGCCTACAACTCGGTCGCCGGCCGCTGGGCCGAGGAGATCTCCGCCTCGCGCTCCGGACTCGACGCGGCCCTCGCCCTCGACGACCCCGTCGCCGTCGCCAGGACCGCCGCGCACCTGTCGCGGGCGCTCGTCGAGACGGGCGACCTCGACGAGGCCGATGGGCTGCTCGACCTGATCCTGGGCCAACTGCACCGGCTGCCCCCGCAGGAGCGGCTCCAGGCCGAGCGGCACGCCAGCCGCATCCGCCACCACCAGGAACGCCACGCCGAGGGGCTGCGGCACGCGCGCAACAGCCTCGCGCTCGCCCAAAGCCTCGGGCAGCCCTACGAGATCGCGCGGGCACTCGCCATCGTCGGCTACTTCCTCTCCGTCCGCGGTGATCCGAAGGAAGCCGTCGCCACCTGCGAGGAGGTGATCCCCCTGCTGCGCGAGACCGGCAACCGCCACGACGAGGCGGCGACCTGGAGGCACATGGGCTGCGCCTGGCAGCGCACCGGCGACGTCACCGCCGCGATCGCGCACTACCGCACGGCGTTGCGGATCTACCAGGAGGTCCTGGACGACTACAACGTGGCCGACGTGCTCGACCACCTCGCCGCCGCCCAGCTGGAACTGGGGGACACCGCACAGGCGCGGGCGAACTGGACCCGCGCGGCCGACCTGTTCGACGCGCTGCGCGTGGCCCGCGCCGACCGGATCCGGGCCAAGGCGCGGGCGCTGCCGGCCGAAGGGACGGCCGACGGGGTGAGGAACCCCGCGGGCGGCGGCGCGGGGAACCTCGACGCCCAGCCCCCTGTGAGCGGGGCCGGCGCAGCCCAGTAGAGTGCGCCCCTGTCCCCAGTCCCGAGTCCCCCCGAGTACGCCCCACGGCGCCCCGCCCCCGCACGCCCAAGCGCCCGTACAGGCGCCCCGTCCGCCCGCCGACCCCGAGGTACCGAGCACGTGAAGCCCGCCCGACCAGGACGACCGACCCCCGCCGCCGGCCGCGACGCCACCCCGGGCGCCGTGCGCCTCGGCGCCGTACCGGGACTGCCGGACGAGGCGTACGAACACGACGGGCAGCTCACCAAACGGCACGTGCGGGCCGCCACCCTGGCAACGCTCGCCCCCCTGCCGGGCGAACTGCTGTGGGACGTCGGCGGCGGATCGGGCTCGATCGCCATCGAATGGATGCGCACGCACCCCACGTGCCGGGCGGTCACCGTCGAACGCGACCCGGTGCGCGCCGCCCGCATCACCCGCAACGCCGAACGGCTCGGGGTGCCCGGCCTCGACGTCGTCACCGGCGCCGCACCGGACGCCCTGGCCGCACTCCCGCGCCCGGACGCCGTGTTCGTCGGCGGCGGACTCACCGCCCCCGGTCTCCTCGACGCCTGCTGGACGGCGCTGCCCGCCGGCGGACGGCTGGTCGCCAACACGGTGACGCTGGAGTCCGAGGCACTGCTCGCCGACGCCCGCCGGCGCCACGGCGGTGAACTGGTGCGGCTCGCCGTGGCGCACGCCGTGCCCGTGGGCGGGTTCACCGGGTGGCGGCAGGCGATGCCGGTGACCCAGTGGGCCGTGCGCAAGCCCCTCGAAGAACCCCCAGGAGCAGACAGATGACCGTGTACTTCATCGGCGCGGGCCCCGGCGCCGCGGACCTCATCACCGTGCGCGGCGCCCGCACGCTCGCCGCCTGCCGGGTCTGCCTGTACGCGGGCAGCCTGGTCCCGCGTGAACTGCTCGACGCGTGCCCGGCGGACGCCCGCCTCGTCGACACCGCGCAACTCGACCTCGACCGGATCACCGCCGAACTCGTACGCGCCCACGAGGAGGGCCACGACGTGGCCCGGCTGCACTCCGGCGACCCGTCCGTCTTCAGCGCCGTCGCCGAGCAGATGCGGCGCCTGGACGCGGCGGGGGTGCCCTACGAGATCGTCCCCGGGGTGCCCGCCTTCGCCGCCGCTGCCGCCGCCCTGAAGCGGGAACTGACGGTGCCGACCGTCGGCCAGACGGTCATCCTGACCCGGATCGCCGAGCGCGCCACCGCCATGCCGCCCGGCGAGGACCTGGCCACCCTGGGCCGCAGCGGCGCCCTCATCGTGCTGCACCTGGCCACCCGGTACGTCGACCGCGTCGTGAGCGAACTGCTCCCGCACTACGGCGCCGACTGCCCCGCCGCGGTCGTCGCCTACGCCTCGCGCCCCGACGAACTGGTCCTGCGCGGCACCCTCGACGACATCGCGCAGCAGGTGAAGGCGGCCGGAGTGCTGCGCACGGCCGTCATCGTCGTGGGCCGGACGCTGGGCGCGGAGCAGTTCGGCGACAGCCACCTGTACTCGCCCGAGCGGGAGCGGCACGTGTGCTGACCGGGTCCGGCGGCGGGCCCCACCCGCCGTTTGTTAGGCTCCCCTTGCCTCCCGCGGGGGAAGTCCGGTGAGATTCCGGCGCTGACCCGCAACGGTGTGCGCGCCGGCCCGACGGCCGTCGCGTGAGCCCGATCGCCCGTGGGTGGTGCGACCCGTTGACTGCTCGCCGCGGACTGCGAGAGGGGACCGCGCGGCCCGAGGGGTCCTGCGGGCTGATCTCCTGCTGCCGTCCGGCAGGCGGCCCAGGCGAAGGACGGCCCCCGTGCGCCGAAGGACGACCCCCAGCCGGATACCGGTGCCGCCGCTCGCCGCCGGCCTGGGGCTGCTGCTCCTGGTCTCGCTCGTGTGCGGGGCCGGCCTCGGCGCCGCCGCGGTGACCTGGCCGGAGGTCCTCCGCCACCTGTGGGCAGGACTCACCGGCGCCACCGTGCCCGCCCGCGACGCCGCCTCGTACACCATCGTCTGGGAGATCCGCCTGCCACGGGCCGTTCTCGGCGCCGTCGTCGGAGCCGGGCTCGCCACGGTCGGCGTCGCCGTCCAGGCCATGGTGCGCAACGCGCTCGCCGACCCGTTCGTGCTGGGCATCTCCTCCGGCGCGGCGGTCGGCGCCAACGCCGTCATCCTGCTCGGTGCGTTCGCGGGACTCGGCGTGTGGGCGCTGTCGGCCTCCGCGTTCGCCTCGGGCCTGGCGGCCATGGTCCTGGTCTACGCCGTCGCCCGCTCGCCGCGCGGCCTGTCCCCGCTGCGGCTCGTCCTGACCGGCACCGCCCTGGCGTACGGCTTCGAGGCGCTCACCACGGTCATGGTGTTCGGCGCGGCCCGCGGCGAGGCGGCCCGGTCGGCGATGATGTGGCTGCTGGGCAGCCTGGGCGGCGCGACCTGGGCCCAAGTACCGCTCACCGCAGGCGTCGTGGCGGCCGGCTGGACGTGGCTGCGGTGGCGCGCCGAGGCGCTCAACGCCCTGGCCATGGGCGACGAGACCGCAGCCGCGCTCGGCGTGCCGCCCGCGCGGCTGCGCCGGGAGGTCTTCGTCGTCACCGCGGCCGTCACCGGGACCGTGGTCGCCGTCAGCGGCGCCATCGGATTCGTCGGCCTCATGGTGCCGCACGTCGTACGGATGGTGGTCGGCGCCGACCACCGCAGGGTGCTGGCCGTGGCACCGCCGGCCGGGGCCGTCCTGCTGGTCTGGGCCGACGTACTGTCCCGGCTGCTCCTCGCGCCCGCCGAACTGCCCGTCGGAGTGATCACCGCCGTGATCGGCGTGCCCGTCTTCCTGCTGCTGATGCGGCGCGGCGGCTACGCGTTCGGAGGCCGCTGAGATGCGCGTCGACATCGAGGACGTGACGGTCGAGGCGGCCGGGGTCCGGCTGGTCGAGGAGATCCGGCTCGCCGTGGAGCCGGGCGCGTTCGTCGGGCTCGTCGGCCCCAACGGCAGCGGCAAGTCGACCCTGTTGCGCTGCGTGTACCGGGCGCTGCGGCCGGCCGCGGGGACGGTCCGGCTCGACGGCGCCGACGCGCACGCCATGGACGCGCGGGGCGCCGCCAGGGTGCTGGCCGCCCTGCCGCAGGAGTCGTCGGCCGAGTTCGACTACACGGTGGCCGAGGTCGTCGCCATGGGCCGGCTGCCGCACCGGGACCGCACGGCCGCCGCCGACCGGGAGATCACCGGGCGGGCCATGGCCCGCACCGGCGTCGCCCACCTCGCCGACCGCGGCTTCCTGGCCCTGTCCGGCGGCGAGAAGCAGCGGGTCCTCATGGCCCGCGCCCTGGCCCAGCAGCCCCGGGTGCTGGTCCTGGACGAACCCACCAACCACCTCGACATCGCCCACCAGTTGGACGTGCTCTCCCTGGTCCGCGACAGCGGCCTGACCGCGCTGGCCGCGCTGCACGACCTCAACCTCGCCGCCGCCCACTGCGACCTGCTGTACGTGATCTCCGGGGGCCGGATCGTCGCCTCCGGGCCACCGCACGACGTCCTGCGCCCGGCGCTGCTCGCCGAGGTGTTCCACGTGCGCGCCCACCGGGTGCGCCACCCGGAGACCGGCGCGCTCCGGCTCCTGTTCGACCTCCTGCCGCCCACCACGTAAGGACACGCCCGCATGCGCACACCGCACGCCACAGCCCTCTGCCTGGCCGCCGCGCTCACCCTCACCGCCTGCGGCGCCGACGTCGAACCCTCCGGCGGCACCCGGTCCGACACGGCGATCACCCTCACCAACTGCGGGCGCACCGTCACCTACGACAAGGTGCCCGAGCGCGTCGTCACCAACGACGTGGGCATCACCGAGCTGATGTTCGCCCTCGGCCTGGAGGACCGCATGGCGGGCTACGCCATGCCCGACGACAAGGGCGATGTGACCGGCGTGCCGTGGAAGGACGCCTACCACAAGGTGAGATGGCTCTCCAAGGACCGGCTCACCAAGGAGAACGTCCTCGACGCCCGCGCCGATCTCGTCCTGGCCGGCTGGGGCTACGGCTTCAGCGAGGAGGGCGGCTTCACCCCCGACGCGCTCGAGAAGCTCGGCATCCCCTCCTACCTCCTCACCGAGTCCTGCCGCAACGGCCGCGACAAGACCTCCCGCGGCATCATGCCGCCGCTCGACGCCCTCTACGCCGACCTCACCAACCTGGGCCGGCTCTTCGGCGTCGAACAGCGCGCGGCGAAGCTGATCGCCGACTTCAGGAAGCAGGTCGCCGACGTCCACGCCCGGGCCCCCCAAGGCGCCGAACGTCCGAAGGTCTTCCTGTACGACAGCGGCCGGGACCAGCCCTTCACGTCCGGCCGCTACGCCGCGCCGCAGCAGATCATCACCGAGGCGGGCGGCGTCAACGTCATGGACGACGTGGCGGACTCGTGGACCACCGTCGGCTGGGAGAGCGTCGTCGAACGCGACCCGGACGTCATCGTCGTCTGCGACTACGGGGACGTCGGCGCCGAGCAGAAGAAGCAGTTCCTGCTCTCCTACGCCCCGCTGCGCGACGTGTCCGCCGTGAAGCACCGGCGGATCTTCGTCCTCGACTACGCCGACCTGGTCGAGAGCCCGCGCAACCCGTCGGCGATCGCCCGGCTCGGCACCTATCTGCGGACGGTGGCGGGGACACGGTGAGGCGGCGGGGCGGTCGCGGCACGTCGCCACGGGGCCGGCGGCCTCAGGCGCGGGACCACCGGGCGGCGCCCCAGGAGCGCCGGACCGCGCCACGGGATTCACCGGGAGGCGCCGCCGGGGCCGCCGACCGTGCTGCGGCCCACGATCGCGCCCGCCCGGTCGATGCAGATCACGTCGACCGCGACCGGTGCGCCGCGCAGCACGGCCAGCGCCTCGTCCCGGGCCGCCGCGGCGACGAGGTCGCCGAGCGGCACCCCGCGCGCCAGGCACGACTGGAGCGCGGCGAGACCGGTGTTGGCGGCGGCCACCTCGGCGGCCAGCGCCTCGTTGGCGCCGCCGCGCCGGGCCAGAACGGCCAGGAAGCCCTTGTCCACCTGGGACCGGGCGGAGTGCAGGTCCAGATGGCCGGCCGCCAGCTTGGACAGCTTGGCGAACCCGCCGCAGACCGTCAGCCGGGGGACGGGATGACGGCGTACGTACTTGAGCACCGCGCCCGCGAAGTCCCCCATGTCGAGCAGCGCGTCCTCGGGCAGGCGGTACTCTGCCACGACCGTCTTCTCCGAGGTCGACCCGGTGCACCCGGCGACGTGCTCCCGCCCCGCCGCCCGCGCCACGTCCACACCCCGGCGGATGGAGTCGATCCAGGCCGAGCACGAGTACGGCACGACGATGCCCGTCGTGCCGAGGACGGACAGACCGCCGATGATGCCGAGCCGGGGGTTCCACGTGGAGCGGGCGATCTCCTCGCCGTCGTCGACGGAGACGGTGATCTCGACGTCGCCGCCGCCCCCGTGCCGGGCGGCGACCTCGGCGACATGATCACGCATCATCCGGCGCGGGACGGGATTGACGGCGGGCTCACCGACCGGCAGCGGCAGGCCGGGCCGGGTCACGGTGCCGACGCCGGGCCCCGCCCTGAACACCACCCCCGAACCGGCGGGCAGCGCCCGGACCGTGGCACGCACCAGCGCCCCGTGCGTGACGTCCGGATCGTCCCCGGCGTCCTTGACCACCCCCGCCATGGCGCAGTCGCCGGTCAGTTCCTCCACCGCCAGTGCGAACGACGGCGTCTGCCCCTTGGGCAGGGTGATGGTCACCGGGTCGGGGAACTCGCCGGTCAGCAGCGCGGTGTACGCGGCCGTCGTGGCCGCCGTCGCGCAGGCACCCGTGGTCCAGCCGGGCCGCAGCCCGGTGTGCTCCAACTGGCCGCGCCGCCCGCCCTTGACGGCCGCCGCCGGGCCGCCGCCCCGCGCTTGCGGCACGCTTTGTCCGTCCGTGCCCGCGGTGCTCCCGCCGCTCACCCTGCCCACGTCGTGTTCCTCACTGCTCACTGCTCATCATGAACGGACCCGTTCCCATGCACGTCCTGATCCTCGGCGGCACCACCGAGGCCCGCCGCCTCGCCGAACTGCTCCACGGCACGCCCGGGACCAGACTGACCAGTTCCCTCGCCGGACGCGTCGCCGGCCCCCGGCTGCCGCCCGGACAGGTCCGCGTCGGCGGCTTCGGCGGGACGGAGGGGCTGACGGCGTGGCTGGTCGACCACGCGGTCGACGCGCTCATCGACGCCACCCACCCCTTCGCCGGGACGATCAGTTTCCACGCGGCGCGGGCCGCGGCCACCGCCCATGTTCCCCTGCTCGCCCTGCGCCGCCCCGGCTGGGTCCCCGTCGCGGGCGACCGCTGGCACGAGGCCGCCTCGCTGGAGGCGGCGGCCGAGATGCTGCCCGCGCTCGGGCGGCGGGTGTTCCTCACCACGGGACGGACCGGCCTGGCCGCCTTCGCCGCCCTGGACGACCTGTGGTTCCTCGTACGGTCCGTCGACGCGCCCGAGCCGCCGCACCCGCGGGCGATGGAAGTGCTGCTCGACCGCGGCCCGTTCGCCCTGGACGGGGAACGCGCGCTGCTGCGCCGCCACCGTATCGACGTCCTGGTCACCAAGGACAGCGGGGGAGCGGCCACCGCGCCCAAGCTGACGGCCGCCCGGGAGGCCGGGCTGCCGGTGGTCATGGTGCGGCGGCCGGCCGTGCCCGGGGGCGTCCCGGTCGCCACCGGCCCGGAGCAGGCGGTGCGGTGGCTCGGCGAGCTGACCGGCGGGCCCGTTCCCCCAACCGGCGGCTGACCCCACGCCGCCCCGGCGGCCTGGCTCGCCCGGGACGCGGGGCCCACCGTGCGTGGTGCGGAGGGCCCCGCGTCCCGGCTCATGCCTCCGGGTAGCGGCGGGGTGTCCAGACGACCTCCTGGCCGTCTGCGCGCCGTACGACCCGCGTCTGGGACGAGCCGACCAGCAGGATCGTGCGCATGTCGACCTCGGCCGGGTCCAGGGCGGCGAGCCGTACGATCCGCACCCGCTCGCCGGGGCCGCCCACGTCCCGTGCGACCACCACGGGCGTGTCCGGTGACCGGTGCTCCAGCAGCAGGTCGCGGGCCTTGCCGACCTGCCACGTACGGCTGCGCGAGCCCGGGTTGTACAGGGCCAGCACCAGGTCGGCGGAGGCCGCCGCGCGCAGACGCTCGGCGATGACCTCCCAGGGCTTGAGCCGGTCGGAGAGGGAGAGCGTGGCGTAGTCGTGGCCGAGGGGGGCGCCGGCCCGGGCCGCGGCGGCGTTGGCCGCGGTCACGCCCGGCAGCACCCGCACCGGCACCTCGGCGTACTCGGGCCGGGCGGCGGCCTCCAGGACGGCCGTGGCCATCGCGAAGATGCCGGGGTCGCCGCCGGACACGACGGCCACCCGGCGTCCGCGCCGGGCCAGTTGCAGCGCGAACTCGGCGCGCTCGGCCTCCACCCGGTTGTCCGAGCCGTGCCGGAGCTGGCCGGCGCGCTCGGGCACCCGGTCCAGGTAGGTGGTGTAGCCGACCAGGTCGTCGGCCGCGGCCAGCGCGCCCCGCGTCTCGGGGGTCAGCCACAGCGGCCCGGCCGGGCCGGTCCCGACCACGACCACCTCGCCCCGCTCCCGCACCGGGCGTTCGGCGTCGACGCGGCTGGGCAGCACGGCCACCGAGAAGTACGGCACCGAATCCGCGTCCATGTCCGCGAACGCGCCGACCCGCTCCCCGGGCATCGTGGCCCGCTCGACGTACCGGGCCTCTTCCAGCCGCCCCGAACCCTCCAGGGCGCGCCGCACCTTGGGGAAGGTGCGGCCCAGCTTCATCACGACCGCCGAGTCCGTCGCGGCCAGCCGCGCGGTCAGCTCCTCCTCGGGCAGGGTGCCGGGCAGGACGGTCAGCACCTCCTCGCCCTCGACGAGCGGGGTGCCCAGGCGGGCCGCGGCGGCCGAGACGGACGTGACACCGGGGATCACCTCCGTCTCGTAGCGGTCGGCGAGCCGCTTGTGCAGGTGCATGTAGGAGCCGTAGAAGAGCGGGTCGCCCTCGGCGAGGACCGCGACGCTGCGGCCGGCGTCGAGATGGGCGGCGAGCCGCGCCGACGCCTGCGCGTAGAACTCCTCCAGGGCGCCCCGGTAACCGCCGGGGTGGTCGGTGGTCTCCGTGGTGACGGGGTAGACCAGCGCCTCCTCGACGTGGTCGGCGCGGATGTGCCGGGCCGCGATCGAGCGGGCGATGGACCGGCCGTGCCGTGCGCTGTGGTACGCGATCACGTCCGCCCCGGCGATGGCCTCCACCGCGCGTACCGTCATCAGCGACGGGTCACCGGGGCCGAGCCCCACCCCGTACAGTCGCCCGCTCACTCCGCCTCACTCGCGATCGCGTTGAGCGCGGCGGCGGCCAGCGCGCTGCCGCCCCGGCGGCCCCGCACCACCAGGTGCTCCAGGCCCGAGGAGTGCGCGGCCAGCGCGTCCTTGGACTCGGCGGCACCCACGAAACCGACCGGCACGCCGATGACGGCGGCCGGACGGCCCGCGCCCTCCTCGATCATCTCCAGGAGCCGGAACAGGGCGGTGGGCGCGTTGCCGACGGCGACCACCGAGCCCTCCAGCCGGTCCCGCCACAGCTCCAGCGCGGCGGCGCTGCGCGTGGTGCCCAGCTTCGCCGCCAGCTCGGGGACGGCCGGGTCGGAGAGCGTGCAGAGCACCTCGTTGTCGGCGGGCAGCCGCTTGCGGGTGACGCCGCTGGCCACCATCTGCACGTCGCACAGGATGGGCGCGCCGGCCCGCAGGGCCTCGCGCGCGCGGGCCACCACGGACGGCGTGTACGCGATGTCGCGGACCAGGTCGACCATCCCGCAGGCGTGGATCATCCGGACCGTCACCTGGCTGACGTCGGCGGGCAGAGCCGCGAGGTCCGCCTCCGCGCGGATGGTGGCGAAGGACCGGCGGTAGATGGCCGCGCCGTCCTTCTCGTAGTCGTAGGGCGTCACGGTGTTCTTCTCGCTGCTCTCGGTGGTCGTGGTCGTACGGGTCATGAGGTGAACGCCGCCAGGGCGGCGGCGAGTTGACGTGGGTCGTCCAGGACGACGGAGGGGGCACGGGGCGCGGGCGCCGTGGCCGGCGCCTGGGAAGCCGGCGGTGCCTGGGACACCCGGGTCACCTGGTAGGTGCCGTCCTCGGTCGCGACCAGGTCGATCCGGTCGCCGGGGGGCCGTCCGCAACGCCGTTCGCAGCCGGACCAGTACAGGGGAAGGCCGCGCGGGCCGAGCGCGCCGAGCGAGGCGGTGGCGTCCGCCCGGACGTCGGCGTGCGCCTTGGCGCAGCCGGGCCGCCCCACGCAGGCACCCACCCGCGGCCAGGCCGAGCCGGGGCCGGTGACGAGACCGGTGGCGGCCAGTGCGTCGAGCGTGGCGGACGTATCGGGCACGGCGGGCGACGCGGTCCCCTCCGGTACGGGGACGACGACCCCGCGCCACGGCGTCAGACGCAGTTCGCCGCCCGCGCGGGCAGCGGTCCGCGTCAACTCCCGCCACTGGAGCGCCGTCAGACGGCCGAGCGGGACGTGCACCGACAGGGCACCGCCGCCGGCCCCGCCGACGGATCCGGGCGGCGGGCCCGCGCAGTGCGCGCTCTCCCGCGGCTGCGGCGCGCAGGCCAGTCCCTCGGCGGTCAGACGTCCGGCGACGAGCCGGAGCAGTTCGCCGGCGGGCAGCGGCACGTCACCGACCCGCCAGGCCCGCATCCCCTGCTCCCGCGCCGCCTCGACGACCGTCTCCGCCGCCGCCACCATCGCCCGCGGCACGTCACCGGCGGACAGGGCCAGCGCCTCGCCCGCCGCGCCGAGGGCGAGTTGCGCACCTTCGCCGCCGGTCGCCCGCACGGTCACGTCGGCGCCGAGCGCGGCCACGTCGCCGCGGCCGTCGTCGAGCGCGAACAGGAACCGCCCCGACAGCGCCCGCGCGGCCTCGCTCGCGCACAGGAGCGCGTCCAGAGCGGACAGCCAGGGGCGCACGTCCCGCAGGCCGCGGTCGTCCAGGGCGGACAGCGGCGAGGCGACCACGTTGCGCACCCGCTCGTGGCCGCGCGAGGGGAGCAGGCCCGCCGCTTCCAGCAGACCGGCGAGTTCGGGGCCGTGCTCAGCGCGCAGCCCGCGCAGTTGGACGTTGCCGCGCGAGGTCAGGTGCAGTGCGCCGTCGCCCAGGCGCCGCGCGGCCTCGGCCAGCGCCTCGGCCCCGCCGACGTCCAGCACGCCGCCGGGTACGCGGACGCGGGCCACCGCGCCGTCGTCCGCCGCGTGCAGCCGCAGCGTACCCGGGCACGCGTCGTCACGGTCCCGTCCGGCCGGGGCGGCCTGGGACGTCGGGGGGAGGGCAGCCGTGGACATGGCGGCGAGCATACCTACGATCACACCGCACGTATGCCCTGCCCTGCTACGACGGCCCTTACTATGCTTCTCGGCGGACCATCCGGTCCGCCATCGCCACGACGGCGACAGGGGAGGAAGCCCGGTGCGAATCCGGCGCGGTCCCGCCACTGTGAGCCCGGTTCCAGGAAGAACCGGGTGAGTCAGGAACTCCCCTTCTCCCGGATCTCGGCCCGTCCGAGCAGCGGAGACCCCCATTCCGACACCACCCGGGGCGTGGACACCCCGAGGAAGGCAGGACGCCGCATGTCGCACCCAGCCGGAGAACAGCCGCCGTCCCCCCGCATCCTGCTCCTGTCGACCTCCGACACCGACCTGCTCAGCGCCCGGGCCGCGGGCGGCCCCGTCCCGTACCGCTTCGCCAACCCCGCCCGTCTGGCCCTCGCCGACCTGCCCGCCCTCATGGCGGACGCCGACCTGGTCGTCGTACGCCTCCTCGGCGGCGTCCGCGCCTGGCAGGAAGGCCTCGACCTGCTGCTCGCCGACGGCCGCCCGGTCGTCGTCCTCACCGGCGAACAGGCCCCCGACGCCCAGCTGATGGCCGCCTCCAACGTCCCCGTCGGCATCGCCGCCGAGGCCCACGCCTACCTCGCCCACGGCGGCCCCGCCAACCTGGAGCACCTCGCCCGCTTCCTCTGCGACACCGTGCTGCTCACCGGGCACGGCTTCGAGGCGCCCGCGCCCGCCCCGAGCTGGGGAGCGCTGCCCCGCGAGGCCACCGGGCCCGCGGGCGGCCCGACCGTCGCCGTGCTCTACTACCGCGCCCACCACATGAGCGGCAACACCGGCTTCGTCCACGCGCTGTGCGACGCCGTGGAGGACGCCGGCGGGCGGCCCCTTCCCCTTTACGTGGCCTCCCTCCGGGCGCCCGAACCGGAGTTGGTCGAGGAACTGCGCGCCGCCGACGTGATCGTGACGACCGTGCTGGCCGCGGGCGGCACCAAACCCGCCGCGGCGTCGGCCGGCGGCGATGACGAGTCCTGGGACGCGGGCGCGCTCGCCGCGCTGGACGTGCCGATCCTCCAGGCCCTGTGCCTGACCGGCTCCCGCTCGGCCTGGGAGGAGAACGACGAGGGCGTCTCACCGCTGGACGCGGCCGGCCAGATCGCCGTACCCGAGTTCGACGGCCGTCTGATCACCGTGCCCTTCTCCTTCAAGGAGATCGACGCCGACGGCCTGCCCTCCTACGTCGCCGACCCCGAGCGCGCCGCCCGCGTCGCCGGGATCGCCGTGCGCCACGCGCGGCTGCGCCGCATCCCGCCCGCCGGCAAGCGCCTCGCCCTGGTCCTGTCGGCCTACCCGACCAAGCACTCCCGCATCGGCAACGCGGTCGGCCTGGACACCCCCGCCAGCGCCGTCGCCCTCCTGCGCCGTCTGCGCGCCGACGGCTACGACCTCGGTGACGGCGACGTGCCCGGGCTGGCCTCCGGCGACGGCGACGAACTGATCCGCGCGCTCATCGAGGCGGGCGGCCACGACCAGGACTGGCTCACCGAGGAACAACTGGCCCGCAACCCGGTACGCATCCCGGCCGCCGACTACCGCCGCTGGTACGCCGGCCTCCCCGAGGAACTGCGCACGGCCGTGGAGGAGCACTGGGGCCCGGCACCCGGCGAGATGTTCGTCGACCGCAGCCGCGACGCGGACGGCGACATCGTCCTGGCGGCCCTGCGCTTCGGCAACGTGCTGATCCTCATCCAGCCGCCGCGCGGCTTCGGCGAGAACCCCGTCGCCATCTACCACGACCCCGACCTGCCGCCCTCCCACCACTACCTCGCCGCCTACCGCTGGATCGCCGCCGCGCGCGACGAGGGCGGGTTCGGCGCGGACGCGATGATCCACCTCGGCAAGCACGGCAACCTGGAGTGGCTGCCCGGCAAGAACGCCGGCCTGTCGGCGGCCTGCGGACCCGACGCGGCCCTCGGCGACCTCCCGCTGGTCTACCCCTTCCTGGTCAACGACCCCGGCGAGGGCACCCAGGCCAAGCGCCGCGCCCACGCCACGCTCGTGGACCACCTCGTCCCGCCGATGGCCCGCGCCGACTCCTACGGCGACATCGCCCGCCTGGAACAACTCCTCGACGAGCACGCCCAGATCGCCGCCATGGACCCGGCCAAGCTGCCGGCGATCCGCGCCCAGATCTGGACGCTCATCCAGGCGGCCCGCCTCGACCACGACCTCGGCCTCGAAGACCGCCCGGACGACGACGGCTTCGACGACTTCCTGCTCCACGTCGACGGCTGGCTCTGCGAGGTCAAGGACGCCCAGATCCGCGACGGCCTGCACGTCCTGGGCGCCGCGCCGCAGGGCCCCCAGCGGGTCGACCTCGTCCTCGCCGTGCTGCGCGCCCGGCAGATCTGGGGCGGCACCACCAGCCTGCCGGGGCTGCGCGAGGCCCTGGGCCTGGACGAGTCCGCCGCCACCCGCACCAGCGCGGACGCGGCGGAGGAGAAGGCCCGCGCACTGGTCCAGGCGATGGAGGACGCCGGCTGGGACCCGTCCGCCGTCCCCACCGAGCACGGCGAACAGGTCCGCGCGGTCCTGGAGTTCGCCGCCCGCGAGGTCGTACCCCGCCTGGCCGGGACCACCGCCGAGATCGACCACGTCATGCACGCGCTGGCCGGCGGCTTCGTCCCGGCGGGCCCCTCCGGGTCCCCGCTGCGCGGCCTGGTCAACGTCCTGCCGACCGGCCGCAACTTCTACTCCGTCGACCCGAGGGCCATCCCCTCCCGCCTCGCCTGGGAGACCGGACAGGCCCTCGCCGACTCCCTCCTGGAGCGCTACCGCACCGACCACGGCGAGTGGCCCGCGTCGGTCGGCCTGTCCCTGTGGGGCACCAGCGCCATGCGCACCGCGGGCGACGACGTGGCCGAGGCACTGGCGCTGCTGGGCGTCCGCCCGGTCTGGGACGACGCCTCCCGTCGCGTCACCGGCCTCGAACCCGTCCCCGCCGAGGAGCTGGGCCGTCCCCGCGTCGACGTCACCCTGCGGATCTCGGGCTTCTTCCGGGACGCCTTCCCGCACACCGTCGCCCTCCTGGACGACGCCGTACGACTGGCCGCGGGCCTGGACGAGCCCGCCGAGGCGAACCACGTACGGGCGCACGTCCAGGCGGACCTGGCGGCCCACGGCGACGAACGCCGCGCCACCACCCGCATCTTCGGCTCGCGGCCCGGCACCTACGGAGCCGGCCTGCTCCAGCTCATCGACTCGCGCGACTGGCGCACGGACGCCGACCTGGCCGAGGTCTACACCGTCTGGGGCGGCTACGCCTACGGGCGGGGCCTGGAGGGCCGGCCGGCCCGCGAGGAGATGGAGACGGCCTACCGGCGCATCACGGTGGCGGCGAAGAACACCGACACCCGCGAGCACGACATCGCCGACTCCGACGACTACTTCCAGTACCACGGCGGCATGGTCGCCGCCGTCCGCGCCCTGCGCGGCACCGCGCCCGAGGCCTACATCGGCGACTCCACCCGCCCCGAGACGGTCCGCACCCGCACCCTCACCGAGGAGACCTCCCGCGTCTTCCGCGCCCGCGTCGTCAACCCCAAGTGGATCGAGGCGATGCGCCGCCACGGCTACAAGGGCGCCTTCGAACTCGCCGCCACGGTGGACTACCTGTTCGGCTACGACGCCACGACCGGCGTGATCGCCGACTGGATGTACGACCGGCTCACCGAGGCGTACGTCCTCGACCCGGCCAACCGCGAGTTCCTGCGGCAGGCCAACCCCTGGGCGCTGCACGGCATCGCCGAACGGCTCCTGGAGGCGGAGTCGCGGGGGATGTGGGCCAAGCCCGACCCGGCCGTGCTGGAGGAGCTGCGGCAGGTGTACCTGGAGACGGAGGGACACCTGGAGGGCGAGGACTGACCCGGCGCGGGGAGCCGGGAATCCGGGTCCGGCGGGGCGGACCGTGAGCGGGCGCCCCGCCGGAGAAGGACGGCGTGGGAGCGCCGGCGGACGCGGTCGCCGAGTCGTGCGGCTCGTCCGCCCGATGTCCGCCGCCGAGGAACACGGCGGCGGCCCGCTGCTCGCCCCTGACCGCCGCGTCACTCCGGGGGGCCGCGGAAGGAACCACGCACGGCGCGCAGGGCGTCCCCCTGTGCGCACCGCGTTGTCGTCAGGGCTCGGTCATCGGGGGACACGGTCATGGTTCATCACGGGGGAACGCCCACGGCGCCCGCACGCCGTTCACGCGGGCGGGGCTGCCTGCCGAGTCTGCTCACCCTCGCGGTGGTCATCGGCCTCGGGTTCGGGGCCTCGGAACTCTTCGGACACGACGGCTCGTCGTCCTCGTCCTCCTCCTCGTCCGGGTCCCACCACTCGGGGGACTGGAAGGCGGGCGACTGCGGCGGACCCGACCCCGACGACGCGCCGGACGGCTACAAGGCCTACGGCTGCGGCGACTCCCACGCCACCTTCAAGGCCGTCGCGGTCATGGACGGCAGCATCCTGCCCGACTCCATCCAGTGCCCGGGCGGCACGGACGTCATCATCCGGGTGAGCGTCTCCTTCGGTTCGGGCAGCCGCAAGGGCGGCGGCATCCACACCAAGACGGTGTGCGGGCGCAACCTGTCGGCGGACCACCCCGGGGACCCGGGCGCCGGCGGCGGCCAGTTGGTCAAGGGCGACTGCGTGACCTCCACGGCCAGGGAGGTGCCGTGCACCTCCCAGGGCTCGCAGACCTACAAGGTGCTCGCCCTCGTCGAGGGCCGCGCGAAATGCCCCTCGGGTACCACCGAGCCCATGGAGCTGACCATGGCGATCGGCAGGCCCTATGACACGATCTGCGCGGCGAAGGCCTAGATCGGCAGCGGAGGTCGCACGAGGTGCGTCATCAAGTTCACCTGTCCGCCGGGCTGTCCCTGCGTCCCTGGGCGCCCTCCGACGCCCGCACGGTGCTGCGGGCGTTCGCGGAACCCCTGATGGAACGGCAGGCCGACGCGCCCGTCGCCACGTTCGCGGACGCCGAGCGGTGGATCGAACGCAGGCGCGGCCAGTGGCGCCGGGAGAGTGCCTACGCCTTCGCCGTCACGGACGCCGCCGACGCCGCGCTCGGCGGGGTCGCGGTCGGACGTCTTGACCCGCGGCACGGCACCGGGTGGATCTCCTACTGGACCACCCCCGCGGCCCGGGGAAAGGGCGTGGCGACCCACGGCTGCCGCGGGCTCGCCCAGTGGTGCTTCACCGAACTCGGGTTGTTCCGCCTGGAGCTGGGGCATCGCACCGACAACCCGGCGTCCTGCCGGGTGGCGCTCGCCGCGGGCTTCGCGACCGAGGCGCTCCAACGGCAGAAGCTCGCCTGGGACGGCGTCCGCCACGACGTGGAGACACACGCGCGACTCGCCACCGACCCGCAGCCGGCATAGCCGCGAAGCCGCCTCGGACGCGGCCCGAAGGTCAACCCGGCCCGGGACGGCCCGGCTCAGCGGCCGATGCGGGTGCGGTGCGCATGATGCGCGACCTGGCCTCCGCCGCACGCCGCGCCGGCACCCTGTTCGCCAGGAAGGACGGCCGGGTCGCCGCCCAGTGGCCGGGCCGTGCCACGAGAGCGTGGACGAGGCACCGGTCGAGGAGCTGCACCAGGTGGAGGCCGACATCCTGAGCGCTCCCGGCGACGCGGCCGCCGTCGTCCCGCGTGCCCGCGGCTGAACGGATCGGGGCACCGGAATCGAACGGCGGCACAGCGCGGCAAGGCGCCCGGCATGCCCGTGTGAGCCCTGTACGCGCCCCCGCCCGTACGGCAAGAATGCGCCGTGCCGGACGGGCGGACGACCGAGGGACCGGCCGCCCGGCACCCTACTCGGAGGAAGGCAGGTCGGCCGCGGTGCTGTTGCGTCTGCCCACATCGGTGTCCGAAGCACGGCGGTGCGTGGCCGAAGGGGCCGTCCCGGTAGGCGGGGCGACCTTGGTGTGGGCCACCTGGCAGCGGGACGGATTCCCCGAACAGGCGATGTCGTTGCGTGAGGTGGCGCAGGCCAACGTCGTCGGCCGCGAGACGCTGGGCGCCGCGGTGGTCCTGCACCGGATCGACGAGCGGGTGCCGGAGGTGCTGCGCCGTGCGGCCGCCGGCGTCGGCACCGGCGCCGTGCGACGGTCGGCGACGGTCGGCGGCAACCTCGTGGGCAGCACGTTGCGATGCCTGCTGCCCGCGGCCCTCGTCCTGAGGGCCCGGGCGAGGGTGCTGGACGCCGAGGGCGTCCACGAGACCGGCCTGTCCGAGGTCACGGCCAAGGGACCCGTTCTGCTCAGCCTCCACTGGCGCACCCCCGTGGCCAGCGCGTACCGCAAACTGCCGGGCGAGGCGGGCGGACCGCCGCCCCTCGTCGTCGCGTCGGCCCTGCACGCCGACGCCGGGGGAAGCCGTCGTCTCCATGTCGCCGTCCGGGAAGGCTACGACGTGCGCGACGCCGCTACGGTGTGCGACGGGGGTCCCGGACCCGCGCTCGACGCGCTGCGGACGACCGCCGCCTTCGGTGACCTGCCCGCCGCCGCGTGGGAGGCCGTCCGCGACCAGACCACGGACCTCCTGCACGGCGCCGACGGCGCCTGACCCGCGAGCCGCGCGGCCCTCACCACCGTCCCGCCGGTTGCCGGTGCCGGTGCCGGTGCCGGTGCCGGGCCCGCGGCCGGCACCGGGCCGCGCGGTGGCGCCCATGACGGGCGGCCGGGTCGCGGTGTTCCGCGACGGCACCTCCTGCCGCAGCGGCAGCGGGTCCGACGACAAGACCGTCGGGAACACCGACGCGTCCGACCAGTTCTGGAGCGGCTCCAACGGGTCCCGGTGCGCCTCCTACGCCGGCGCCGTGGGCTGGTCCTTCGCCGCCGACGGCCGCCTCGTCGTGACCTTCGGGGGCAAGCAGGTCACGCCGTAGCCCCCGCACCGGGGCCGCCACCGGCCCCGGTGCGGTGCCCGGCGGCGGCCACCCCGCCGCCGGGCGCACGGGTGCGGGGCGCTAACGTCCCGGGGGACCTGTACCGACTCGTCCCCCGGTGGGCGAAGGAGACCGATACGCATGAGCGCCGACGCGATGACCGGCATGCCGTTGTCGGCGGCCGGCCTGGCGGAGCCGACGGTGGGCCGGCTGCTGACCTCGTGGCAGCCGGACGTGCCCGCTCTGCTGCTGGTGGCCGTCCTGGGCGGGCTGTACGGCTGGGGCGTGCTGCGGCTGCGCCGGCGGGGCCGGTCCTGGCCGGTGGCCCGGCTCGCCGCGTTCGTCCTGCTCGGGCTCGGCGCGCTGGTGGTGGCCACGATGTCGGCGCTGGCCGTCTACGACCACGTCCTGTTCTGGCCGGCCGCCGTGCAGAACGTCCTGCTCGACCTGCTCGCACCGCTCGGCCTCGCGCTCGGCGACCCGCTGCGGCTCGCCGTGGATGCGCTGCCGCGGGCCCGCGCGGACCGGGTCCGGCGGGCCGTCACCGGCCGGGTGGTGCGCGTGCTGACCTTTCCGCTGGTCAGTACGGCGCTGGTGCTCACCACCGAACTGGTGGTCTACTTCACGCCGTACTTCGCCACCGCGCTGCGCGTGAGCTGGCTGCACGAACTGATGTATCTGCACCTGCTGGCGGCCGGATGCCTGTTCGTCGTCCCGGTGCTCACCCGCGAGCAGACGCTGCCCGCCTGGTGCACGCACCCGGTGCGTGCCGCGCTGGTCTTCCTGGACGGCCTCGTCGACGCGGTGCCCGGCGTCGTGGTGATGACCCACGGCACGCTGATCGCGGGCGCCTGGTACCTGCACCACGCCCCCGCCTGGGCCCCCGACGTCCGCCACGACCAGCAGATCGGCGGCGGAGCCATGCTCAGCATCGCGGAACTGGTCGCCCTGCCCTTCCTGCTGGCCGTCCTCGCGCAGTGGGCCCGCGCCGAACGCCTCCAGAACGCGGCCCTGGACCGGCGCCTGGACGGCGAACAGAGCGCGTTGGCGGTCGCCACGGCGGGCGGGTCTGCGGTGGCCACGGCGGGCAACCCCCCGGCGCCGGAACCGGCGGACCCGTCGTCGCCCGAGCGAGTACGCCCCTGGTGGGAGACCGAGGACAACGAGGTCGCCGCCCGCATCCGCCGCCACCGCGACAACCCCTGAACCCTCACGGCAGCCGGCGCGCTGCCGCGGCTCGACGCCGGGAAGGCACCGCTCGCGCCGCACCGACCGGGCCTGCCCGCCCCCGCCGGACGGGCGTGGGTGCGCCGCGAACGCGTCGGCCACGTCCTGTGGAGCGGCGACCCGCGCAGCGGCCACACGGCGCTCGAACGGCTCCGGGCCCCCGCCCGTGCCGTCGACCGCTCCCCGCCCCCCCGCGCGCCGGCCGCGCCCGCGCCGAGCAACCGGTGGCGGAGGCCGGTTCCACCCGCCGACCGCGTCACCACGCCGGCCGGCTGCCGGAGGTGCCGCGGGCGCACCGCGCTCGCCCGCGCCCTGCCGCACGAACCGGAACTCCTCCTCGACGAGCCCGCCGCCGCCGTGGACCGGCAACGGGCCACGGGCCTCGTCGAGCCGTTCACCCCCCATGCCGCAACGGCCCGGCCCCGCCGCACCGGCCCGACCACCGGACACCAGCCCGGCCCCGGCGCACCGACCGACGCACCGACCCGGCTGCGACGCACCGACCCGGCCACCAGGCACCGGCACGACCGCCCGCACCCAGGGCTGACTGCTGCCCCCCCTGCCACAGCCCCCACACCTGATCGCCCCCACACCTGATAGCCCCCTCACCCGATCGGCCCAGCACCGGCCGACGCACCGCGCCCCCCACGCACGCGGCCCGCCCTGGCCCGGCGCGGCGGTCCCCGCCCCGGCCCCCGCCCGGGGCCGACGCGTGTGCGAGGGCGTTCACCCGCACGGCCAAGATCCGGCAGGGCGCCCGCCGGCCCCGTCCGGCGCGCGCGGGAAAAGGCACCCTTGCACACTGCAAGGGCGGGTACCCGGGGGAGCGGCGGCGGCGCGGGCCCGCCACCTCGGCAGGGCCGTCGAACGGCCGGGAGCCGGGCAGGCCCGGGTCGCCGAAACGCCCCGCACGGTCCAGGAAGGCGGTCGCCGCTGATGAGTCGTACACCCCCTCTCGATGTCCCCGCGGTGGACGTGGCCGCTCTGGAGGCGGCCCTGCGCGAGTCCGTGGACGCCGAGGTCCGGTTCGACGCCGGGAGCAGAGGTGCGTACGTCACGGACGGCTCCAACTACCGCCAGGTGCCGCTCGGTGTCGTCCTCCCGCGCACGGTGGAGGCGGGCGCGGAGGCGGTGCGGGTGTGTGCGCGCCACGGCGCCCCCGTCCTCTCGCGCGGGGGCGGCACCAGCCTGGCCGGGCAGTCCACGAACACCGCCGTCGTCATCGACTGGACCAAGTACTGCCACGCCCTGATCTCCGTGGACCCCGACGCCCGCACCTGCGTGGTCGAACCCGGCATCGTCCTCGACGAGCTGAACCGGCGGCTTGCCGACCACCGCCTCCAGTTCGGCCCGAAGCCCTCCACCCACAGCCACTGCGCGCTCGGCGGCATGATCGGCAACAACTCGTGCGGGGCGTCCGCACAGGCGTACGGGAAGACCGTCGACAACGTGCGCCGACTGGAGATCCTCACCTACGACGGCGTGCGGACGTGGGTGGGGCCCACCTCGGAGGCCGAACGGACCCGGATCGCCGCCGAGGGCGGCCGCAAGGCCGAGATCTACGCCGGCCTCGACCGCATCGCCACCGAGTACCTGGCCGACATCCGGCGCGGCTACCCCAAGATCCCGCGCCGGGTCTCCGGCTACAACCTCGACTCGCTGCTCCCCGAGAACGGCTTCGACGTCGCCCGCGCCCTGGTCGGCAGCGAGGGCACCCTGGTCACCGTCCTGCGGGCCGAGCTGGAACTCGTGCCCGTGCCGCCGTACCAGTCGATCCTGGTCCTCGGCTACGAGGACATCTGCCGGGCCGGCGACGACGTCTCCCGGGTGCTCGAACACTGCTCGCCCAGCCAGTTGGAGGCGCTGGACGGGCGGATGGCGCAGCTGATGCGCGAGGAGGGCGCCTACCTGGACTCCCTGCGGGTCCTGCCGAAGGGGGACAGCTGGCTGCTCGTGCAGTACAGCGGGGACAGCCAGGAGGACGTCGACGGGCAGGCCCACGCCCTGCTGCACGCCCTCGGCCGCAGCGAGAAGGACCCGGACGTGGCCTTCTCCGACGACCCGGAGCGCGAGCAGGAGATGCTCAAGGCCCGGGAGGCCGGACTCGGGGTGACCGCGCGGCCCCCGGACGACCGGGAGACCTGGGAGGGCTGGGAGGACTCCGCGGTGCCGCCCGAACGCCTGGGCGACTACCTGCGCGACCTGAAGAAGCTGTTCGAGGAGTTCGACTACGACCACCCGTCGCTGTACGGGCACTTCGGGCAGGGTTGCGTGCACACGCGGATCCCGTTCGGCCTGAAGACGGCCGAGGGCGTCGCCGACTTCCGGCGCTTCCTGGAGCGCGCCGCCGACCTCGTCTCCTCCTACGGCGGGTCGCTGTCGGGCGAGCACGGCGACGGCCAGTCCCGCGGCGAGCTGCTGGTACGGATGTTCGGGCCGCGTCTGGTGACGGCCTTCGGCGAGCTGAAGACGCTGTTCGACCCGGGCAACCGGATGAACCCGGGCAAGATCGTCGACCCGAACCCGGTCGACGGCCAGCTCCGCCTCGGCGCCGACTGGCGGCCCGCCACCCCCGAGACGAACTTCGGCTACCCGGAGGACGACCACTCCTTCACCCGCGCGGTGATGCGCTGCGTCGGCATCGGCAACTGCCGCAGCCACGAAGGCGGCGTGATGTGCCCCTCCTACCGGGCCACCTGGGAGGAGGAGCACTCCACCCGGGGCCGGGCCCGGCTGCTGTTCGAGATGCTCGACGGCCACGCGGACTCCACGATCACCGACGGCTGGCGCTCCACCGAGGTCAGGGACGCACTCGACCTCTGCCTGGCCTGCAAGGGCTGCAAGTCGGACTGCCCGGTCAACGTCGACATGGCGACCTACAAGGCCGAGTTCCTCTCCCACCACTACGAGGGCAGGCTGCGCCCGCCCGCCCACTACTCCATGGGCTGGCTGCCCCTGTGGGCCCGCCTCTCCCGCCTCGCCCCCTCCCTGGTCAACACCCTCCTGCGCGCCCCCGGCCTGGCCCGGGCGGGCAAGGCGCTGGCCGGGGTGGCCGAAGAGCGGCAGGCGCCCGTCTTCGCCCCGCAGTCCTTCCTCCAGTGGTGGCGGGAACAGGACGCCGAGCAGCCGGACCCCGCCGACCCGCGGACCGTGGTGCTGTGGCCCGACACGTTCAGCACCTACTTCCACCCCTCCATCGCGATCTCGGCCGTACGGGTCCTGCGGGACGCGGGCTTCAAGGTCGCCGTCCCCACCGAACCGGTGTGCTGCGGCCTCACCTGGATCTCCACCGGGCAGCTCGACACCGCCAAGAAGGTGCTGCGCCGCTCCCTGGACGTGCTGCGGCCCTACCTGGACGCGAGCACGCCGATCATCGGCCTGGAACCCTCCTGCACGGCCGTCTTCCGCTCCGACGCGACCGAGCTGATGCCCGCCGACCTGGACGTCAAGCGGCTGGCCGGGCAGGTGCGCACCTTCGCCGAACAGCTGGTGCACCACGCGCCCGACGGCTGGCAGCCGCCGAAGGTGACCCGGCAGGCGACGGTGCAGACCCACTGCCACCAGCACGCGGTCATGAAGTTCGACGCGGACCGCGAACTCATGCGCCGCGCCCACCTCGACGCCGACGTCCTGGACGAAGGCTGCTGCGGCCTGGCCGGGAACTTCGGCTTCGAACGCGGCCACCACGAGGTCTCCATGGCCGTCGCCGAACAGGGCGTCCTGCCCGCCGTCCGCGCGGCGGCCCCCGACAGCCTGGTGCTCGCCGACGGCTTCAGCTGCCGCACCCAGATCGAACAGGGCCGCACCGGCCGCCGCGCCCTGCACCTCGCCGAGGTGCTTGCCCTCGGCCTGGACGGGAACCTGCCCCAGGAGCAGCCCGAACGGCTGGCCGTCCGGCCCGCCGAACCGTCCCGCGCGGCCCGGTGGGCGGCCACCGCGGGAGTCGCCGGCGCCGTGGCCCTGACC
>NZ_JBHJUW010000081.1:0-38280 GCF_042268205.1 Streptomyces sp. NPDC056160 | reverse complement strand
GATGAACCGACAAATCCCAAACAGGACAGTCGATGACGTCAGTCAGTAGGCGAGTCAGGCTCATCAGCGGAACCACCAGTCATATCTTCACTGTCCAGTAGTGCTTGGGCCGTGCGGTGCCGAGGGCGGTCCGGCCGCGCAGGCAGTAGTCCAGGGCGGCCTCGTAGAAGCCGCGCAGGAAGGCGGTCTCGGCGGCCTCGGCGAGGGCGTCGGCGCCCGCGCCCGCCGGGTCGGTTCCGCGCTCCAGGTGGTAGGGCAGGGCGCCGAGCCGTACGGCGGGCCCGTCGGCGGCGGCGAGGCGGGCGGCGCGTTCCTCGTGGAGCCGGGCCCGTTCGTCCGCGGGCAGGGCGTCGTAGGCCGTACGGGCCGCCGCGTCCCGGCTGGTGCCGTCGGAGTCGATGAACCGCCGGGCCGGATCGGGTCCGGCCGCTGTCGCCGACGCGGCGCCGGGCTCCGCTGGGTGGGCCCCGTCCGCCCCATCGGTCCCACCTGCCCCATCGGTCCTGTCGGCCACGTCCGTCACGTCGGTCACGTCGGTCGCGTCCGTCAGGCAGGCCACGCCCGTCACGTCCGTCACGACGGTCAGGACGGCCGGGTCGCACCTGCGTCGCAGCACGTCGACCAGTTCGTGGTCGGTCGGATCGGCGTCGTCGAGTTCGCGCAACGCGACGACCGCGCCCCCGGGGTGGCACAGCCGGGCCCAGTCGAGCAGCAGTTCGGCGAGACTGTGGGCGAGGCGCCGGGTGCGGGAGACGGAGTACAGCCGGGTGCGTTCGCCGCGTTCGGCGGAGTTGGTGAGCGTGCGCGGTGCCGTGCCGGCCAGGTGGGCCAGGTCCGGGGCGATGGCGACCACGGCGTGCGCCCGTGCCGCCACGGCCTTCGGGTCCCGCTCGGCCAGTTCCGGTACGACGCTGCGCAGGAGCGCGCCGCCGCCCGTGTACGGTCCGCGCAGCCGGCGGTGGCAGCGGACGGTGAGGTGGGGCGTCGGTGACGTGGTCATCCAAGGGCTCCTTGTGGTGAGGTGCGGCCGGCGCGCCGGTCCCGTACGGCGATGTAGCCCAGCAGCCCGAACTGGAGTGCGGTCAGGCCGAGGAAGCTGACGGCGTCCACGACGCCGGAGGTGGAGGCCCCGCCCCGGAAGCGGTCCACGAGCAGCGTGCCGAAGTGCACGGTGGCGGGGAGGGCGGCCCACAGCAGGCTGCCGAGGGAGAAGCCGTAACCGGCCACGAGGAACGGCGCGTACACGCGCGCCATGGCGCGGTCCCGGTCGGTCCACTGCTCGTCGGGTTCCGCGACCGGGCGGCGCAGCAGCCGCCGCAGGAGCGTGCGGAGGTAGGACCGGGTGGCGTTGTGCAGGTCGGAGCAGCGCAACGCGTTGGCCATGACGAAGTAGAGGTCGGTCTGGAGGTAGAACATCAGCTGCCAGAGCAGGCGCAGCACGCAGCTGAAGGCCGTGGCCAGGCAGAGCGCCGGGCACCAGGCGGGGAGGGCGGTGCCGCGCAGGGCCGGGGCGAGGAGGGTCATCGCGCAGATGATCAGGACGTCGGCCAGCATCCCGGCCAGGAAGGGCAGGTAGCGTCGCCTGCGCGGCACGCTGAGGAGCGAGTCGAGCCGGGTCTCGGCGACGATGAAGTACAGGCGGCGGCTGATCCGGAGCGTGGAGGGCAGACCGAGCCGGCGGCCGGCCAGCGCGTGGAAGGCCTCGTGCACGAGGATGCACGGGATCTGCACCGCGGTCATCGTCAGGGGGATCAGCGCCAGGTGGTCGGTGAAGAACACCTGGTGGTAGGAGGGGCGCAGCGAGTCGTCACGCACCATCGCGGCGACGGCGGCGACCAGCAGGGCGACGTAGCACAGCCAGGCCGGCCGGGAGAAGGTCCAGCGTCCGAGCCGTCGCCAGCGCACCCGTGGCCGGACCGGTGCGGGCTCGCCCTCGGCCCGCAGGAAGCCGAGTTCGTCGAGCGTGCCGAGGAAGTCGTCGACGTCCAGCGTCTCCTCGCAGGTGTGCCGGTACCACTCGGCCACCGCGGCGACGGTCGCGCCGGAGTCCAGCATCCGTAACGCCTCGGCACCCTCCGGTGGGAACAGGGCGTACGAGGCGGTGTCCGGCCGGCCCACCATGACACCGTCGTCCTCGTCGATCATCGTCAGCCGGTGCAGGCGGACAACGCCGCCGCCCGATGCGGTCGCGGTCATGCGGCGAGCTCCCTGGGCGCGAGCGGTGGGAGCCGGTCCGGCGTACGGCCCGGCTCCCACCGCGGCGGGTTGCTAGTTGGCGAAGCAGCAGTAGTAGCTGGCGCAGGCCGAGGTGAGGCGGATGGGGCCGGCCTTGCGGATCGACATCTTCTTCATGGTGATCCCTCCTGAGCAGCGATGGACAGCGGTGTACCTCATGACAGCTGACGCGTCTGCGAGTCGCATTCACCTCAGCTGACGAGGAGTCTGCGGCAGGGCTTCGCGCGGTGTCAACTGAGATGAATGAATTGCCCTTCACCGCACACCCGAGCTGGTCACCCGAGGACGTGGGCACGGGGCCGAGACCGGCTCCGGGGCGGGAGAGGACTGCCTGGCCCACGCACACAGGCTCCGACAAGGGGTGCGCAGGGGCAGCTAGGATGTATCCGAATGCGGTACGTTCCCACATCGGCTCATGGAAGGGGAGGGCGCGGATGACCGGTTCCGAGACCGCTCCGTCAAGCCTGGCCGACAAGATCGAGGCCTTGTTCCGGATCGTACGGCGGCCCAACCGGGAGCAGTTCAGCAACGAGGAGGTCGCCCGGGCGTGCCGGGAGACCACCGGGGCCAGCTTCTCGGCGACATACCTGTGGCAGCTGCGCACGGGGCGGCGGGACAACCCGACCAAGCGTCACCTGGAGGCACTGGCCCAGTTCTTCGACGTGCCGGTGGCGTACTTCTTCGACGAGGAACAGGGCAAGGCGATCGCCAAGGAGCTGGAGCTGCTCGGCGCGCTGCGGGACGCGGGGGTCCGCAACGTGGCGCTGCGCGCCGTGAACCTGTCTCCCGAAGGGGTGAGCACGATCAGCGACATGATCGACGTGCTCGCCCGCCGCGAACAGGCCACCGGCGGCCACCGTGACCGTGGTGGCACCGCGCCGGAGGCCGGGGACGGCACCAGCGGCTGACCGGCCGCGACGTACCGCATCGACTGACGCGAGAAGGGGTGGCTCGTGGGGGCTGATCGGAGTGCGAGACGGTTATGGCGGCGATGTTCCCGCCTGGTCGACGGGCTCGATCTGCCCGCCCCCTTCGACGCCGGCGCCTTCATCGCGCTGGTGGCCAGGACCCGCGGCCGGGACATCCAGCTCATGCCGGTCGCCTACCGCCCGCACACCCCGTGCGGACTGCTGATCACCACCGACCACGCCGACTGCATCCTGTACGCGGCGGACACCACGCCCCTGCACCAGCAGCACATCCTGCTGCACGAGGCCGCCCACCTCATCTGCGGGCACCACGAGACCTCCCCCGCCGCCTCGGCCGCCGCCGAGCTGTTACTGCCGCACCTCCCGTCCGACCTGGTCAGACGTGTCCTGGGCCGCACCGTCTACACACTGCCCCAGGAAGCCGAGGCGGAACTGGTCGCCTCCCTGATCCTCAACCGCGCCAGCCGGCTGCAGCGCAGCCAGGACAGCGCGCCGCCGCCCGGCCAGGACGAGGCCCGGCTGCGGTCGCTGTTCGGCGCGCCGCCACCCGCTCCCCCCGGCGACACAGCCGGCGCCCGGCCCGGGCGGCAGCGCCGCACGCCGGACGGTTCCACCCGTGGCTGACCTCTCGGCCTACCTCGCCGCGGCCGTCCTCCTGGTCTTCGCCGGGCACCGGCTCCTGATCACGCGCGGCGACGGGGCCGACCCCGCGCAGCGCCACGTCGCCGGATTCGCGCTCTGCCTCGGCACCGCGCTGCTGTTCAACGCCCGCGCGACCCTCGCCACGCTGGACCGTCTCCTCCCGCCCCGCTACGGGGACCTGCTCGTCACGCACGAGCTGAAGACCGCCGCCCTGACGTTCCTGGTCCTCGTCGCGCACGCCCTGACGCCACCGGCCTGCGCCCCGGACAGGACGCGGCGCGGCAGGCGGCGGCAACTCCTGCTCGCGGTCGGCGTCCAGGCGGTGTCGGCCGGTCTCTTCCTCGTCGCGGGCGTCACGGCCGACGACGCACGGGAGACGGTCCGGGCCGACCGCGGCTGGGCGCTCGCCGCGTACAACGCCGTCTTCGCCTGCTACGGCTGCTTCTGCCTGCTGGTCCTGGTCCGCGCCCTGGCCCGCCACGCCCACCGCACCACCTCGGGGCAACTGCGGGCCGGCCTGCGGATGATGATGCTGGCCGCCGCCTCCGGCGCCCTGTGGACGCTGTGGGCGCTCAAGGACGTCGCCACCGACCTGTCCCGGGGAGAACAGGGGCTGGGCGAGGACCTCGTCTCCGCCGTCCTGGGCGCCGTGACCGCGCTGCTGGCCACCGGAGGTGCCACCACCAGCCTGTGGGGCAGCACGCTGACCGCCCCGCTGCGCTGGTTGCGCGCCCACCGCACCTACCGGGCGCTGGAACCGCTGTGGGCCGAACTGCACGCCGTGCTGCCGGAGATCGCGTTGGGCCGGTCGGCCGCCGCTTGGCGCCGGGGGCCGCGGCACGCGGAGTTCGCGCTCTACCGGCGGGTCATCGAGATCCGCGACGCGCACCTGGCGCTGCGCCCGTACCAGGAGCCGGACGTGCCGGACCGGGTGGCCCGCGCCCTGGCACGGGCCGGCGGGCCGGGCGCCACCGATCGGCACGCCGTCGTGGAGGCCGCGGTCATCGCCGTGGCCCTGGAGAACAAGCGGGCGGGCCTGCGGCAGGCAGCAGCCCGGACGGGCGGCGCCACGCCGGTGCCGCTGCCCCGGACCGTCGAGGCCGAAGCGGCCTGGCTGCTCAAGGTCACCGGCGCGTTCACACGGTCGCCGACGGTCGCCCGCATCCGCGCGGGGGCCGATGCCGGCGCCGACACCCACATCGCCGCGCCCGCGTCGACGATCGAGTGAACTACCTGAGTGTGCAAAGGGGTTGTGCTGACGGACTCACCGGTGGTGCCGCGTGGGCCGCGGCTCCGTCGCAGCGGTCCGCTCGCGTGGACGCACTCGGCTCCGAGCGCGTCGAGGGGCGCCGGCGCCCCGGCGTCACGGGACCCCGCAGGGGCCGTGCGGAACACGAGGTGCTGGTCGCGGCCGGTGGGCGCCGCCGAGTCGCCGAACCCCGCGAAGTCGCCGAGGTGGCCGCGTGGCTGCCCGGCGACCGGGCGTCGATGGCCACCGGGGCGACCGTGCCGGTGGACGGGGGGTGCCGGTGCGTGAAGGGGCCGCCGTCGGCGGCCCGGAAGATGTCGCTGCCGCCCGGAAGACGTCGCGGTGACCGGGAAGGCGTTGCGGCGACCCGGGGGATGTTGCATGTCAGTCACAGATCCCACCCGGCCGGGAGAAGCGCCGGGCCAGGACATCACCATGATCTGGTGGAGATTGCCGAGCTGGTGCTCAAGTACCTGCAAACCCTGGCGTGGCCCGCGGTCGCGTTCGGTGCGGTCTGGAGTCTGCGCGTCCAGTTGCGGGCGGCCGTCGCGCGGATGACGCGTGTGGAGACTCCCGCGGGTTCGATCGAGTTCGCCGCGGAGGTCCGGGACGTGCTGCACCAGGCCGAAGGCGCCGCGACCGGCGCCAGGCCGCCGCTCCCGCCCCCTCCCCCGCTTGCGGACACGCCCCCCGCGGACTCGTGGGGGCGGCCCGCACCGCCGTGGGACACGGACACCGGCACGACGGCGGGAGCATCCGCCGACGAGGACGAGGCGCCGGAACCGGAGCCGGAGCCGGCGTACGCCGCACCGGGCGACGGGACCGCGTACGGCCCCACGGTCCCGCCCGTTTCCGCGGTGCCCGCACCCCGCACCCCGGATCACGGGGGCCACTGGGGGCCTGCCCTTCCTTCGCTGCCCGAGCCGGCCGGGCCGAGAGGCGGGGGCGCGGAGGGGACCGGCCCCACCGTCTCGCAGCGGCTGGAACGTCTGCGCTATGTGCGGGACACGGCCGATTCCTCCCCTCGGACGGCGATCAGGACGGCATGGCTCCTCCTCTCCGGTCTCTGCGAGGACGTGGTGGGTCCGCTCGTGGACGGCAGGGCGTTCGGGCCGCCCCACTTCCCCGGCGCCGAGGCCGGGTTCAGCCTCCGCCTGGAGCGGATCGGGTTGTCGCCCGGTTCGGTCGTCGCCTTCGACCGGCTGCGGAAACTGCACGACCGGGCCGGCACCGGCGACGCCGGAGTGACCCCTCTCGCCGCTCGCGACTTCGTCGACAGCTGCCTGGCCCTGGCCCGCGAGATCGCGGCGCTGGCGAACCGCTGAGGACCGCCGCCCCCGCGTGGAACCGGCCGGCGCTACGGGCCATCTCACCAGGCGGACGGCCCGTGCGCCGACGAGAGGAGCTGTTCGCGATGGTGCGTCGAGTTCGGGTGCTGCTGCTGAGTGCCCTGCTGCTGGTGACGGCTGCGGCCATGTCGACCGCGCCGGCCTCCGCCGTCATCGGCGGGTCGAAGAGCGGCTACGGCCCGTGGGCGGTGCGCATGCTCGTCGACGGCAGACCGGAGTGCACCGGGACGGCGGTCACCTCCCAGTGGATCATCAGCGCGTCGCACTGCTTCTTCGAGCAGGCGCAGCCGATCGCCGACAAGCGGATCTCGTTCCGGGTGGGCAGCCTCGACATGCGCAAGGGGACCACGGTCCGCCCGGTGCCCGGCAAGCGCGTCGGGAGCGCCCGCGCCGACATGATGCTGATCAAGGTCACGCCGATGAAGGTCCGCACGGCGCGCCTGGCCACGGCCCACGTCCGCCCGGGCCAGGTCGTGCGCCAGTACGGGTGGGGCGCCACCTGCACCGGTGACGAGAACAGGTGCCAGTCGCCCGTGCTCAAGCAGTCGGACCTGCGGGTCGTACGGCCGGACGACCCCCGGTGCGACGGCTACACCGCCCCGGGCGGCTCGGACTTCTGCATGGCGAAGGTCTCCGGGATCCCCGCCGGTGGTGACTCCGGCGGCCCGGTGATGAGCATCGCCCCGCGCGGCACCGAAACCCTCCTCGGCGTCTTCGACGGCTCCGACCGGCAGGACATCGCCGAGGCGGGGGAGGTCGCCCGGCAACTCACCTGGATCCGCTCGGTCGTGCGGCGATAGCCGCCGACCGCCTCCCTGTCCGCCCGTCAGATCTACGGCGGTCCCTGCCCGTCACCTTCCCGGCGGCCTGCCCGTCGGTCCGTCCGCTGGTGCTGTGGCCGGAAAGGTCTGCTCTACCAGGTCCGGCGGACGCCGGGGCGAGCGGCGGACCGCCCGGTCCTTCACCCCGGCCGGGCGCGGGCGACGGCCGCTGCACCGACCGACACGGCCGGACCCGGCTGCGGGCGCCCCGCCGCCGCGTGCACTCCGGGCGGCGCCGGCGCGGCGGCACCGGCCGGCACCCCGCTCAGCCCGCCCGGCGCGACCGCCGCGGCCCGTTCCACGACGAATCACCCGATCGCCCTGCCGGGCACCGCTCCCGCCCCGGGAAGCGCCTGCCGGCCGCGTCGTGGGAGGCACCGGCGCGCCTTTGAGCCGATGATCGAAGGAAAGGGCCGGACATGCGGCAGAGCGTGTCATCGGACAGCACGTCGACGGACAGCACGTCGGCGGACCGACCGGTTGGGAGCTGCGCGCGTGAGTGAGGACGGACGGCGAAGTGGAGAACGCCTGCACTGCCTGGTCACCGGGGCGTCCGGGTACGTGGGCGGGCGGCTGGTGCCGGAACTGCTGGAGGCGGGCCACCGCGTCCGCTGCCTGGCCCGCTCCCCCGGCAAACTCCGTGACCACTCCTGGGCGCGGGACGCCGAGACGGTCCGCGGCGACGTCACCGAGGCCGCTTCCGTCGCCTCGGCCATGCACGGCGTCGACGTCGCCTACTACCTGGTGCACGCGCTGGGCACGGGCTCCGGGTTCGAGGACCGGGACCGCCGCGCGGCCCGGATCTTCGCCGAGCAGGCCCGGATCGCCGGGGTGCGGCGGGTCGTGTACCTCGGGGGGCTCACCCCTCGGGGTGTCGCGGAGCGGGACCTGTCCCCGCACCTGCGGTCCCGCGCGGAGGTCGGGCGGATCTTCCTGGAGGGGCCCGTGCCGGCCACCGTGCTGCGGGCGGCCGTCGTCATCGGCTCGGGCTCGGCCTCGTTCGAGATGCTGCGCTACCTCACCGAGCGGCTGCCGGTCATGGTGACCCCCAGCTGGGTGCACACCCGGACGCAGCCCATCGGGATCCGTGACGTGCTGCGCTACCTCGTCGGCTCGGCCACCATGCCGCCGGACGTCAACCGGGCGTTCGACATCGGTGGTCCTGACGTCCTCACCTACCGCGAGATGATGGGCCGCTACGCAGCCGTCGCAGGGCTGCCGCGCCGGCTCGTCCTGCCGGTGCCGGTGCTCACGCCCCGGCTGTCCAGCCACTGGGTCGGCCTGGTCACGCCGGTGCCCGCCTCGATCGCCCGGCCGCTGACCGAGTCGCTGCGCCACGAAGTGATCTGCCACGAACACGACATCGCGGCCCACGTACCCGACCTGCCGGGCCGGCCGCTGCCCTTCGACGAGGCACTGGCCCTGGCGCTGCGGCGGGTGCGGGAGGCCCAGGTCGCCACCCGGTGGTCGTCCGCCGGGGTGCCCGGGGCGCCCAGCGACCCGCTGCCCACCGACCCGGACTGGGCCGGCGGCAGCCTCTACCAGGACGAACGGGAGCTGCCGGTCGACGCGGACCGGCAGGCGCTGTGGAAGGTGATCGAGGGCATCGGCGGCGACAACGGCTGGTACTCCTTTCCGCTCGCCTGGGCGGCGCGAGGCTGGCTGGACCGCTTCGTGGGCGGTGTCGGCCTGCGCCGGGGACGACGCGACGCCGAGCACCTGCGCGTCGGCGACTCCCTCGACTTCTGGCGGGTCGAGGAGATCGAGCCCGGTCACCTGCTGCGGCTGCGCGCCGAGATGCGGCTGCCCGGCCTCGCCTGGCTGGAGATGTACGCCGAGACGGACGGCGCGCAGCACACCCGCTACCGGCAGCGCGCCCTGTTCCACCCGCGCGGCCTGCTGGGCCACGCCTACTGGTGGTCGGTCTCCCCCTTCCACGCCGTCGTCTTCGGTGGCATGGCCCGCAACATCACCCGGGCCGCGTCGCGGGGCGGGAGCGCGCGGGCCGGCGCCCCGACCTGACGCCGTCGCCCCGCACGCTCCCCGGTGCTCACCGGTCCTGCCGGTTCCGTCACTCGTGCCGGTCCTGCCGTCCGGAGGGGCGTCTGGCGGGCTCGGTGCCCTCGACGTTTCCGTCGTCCTCGGCGTTTCCGTTGTCCTCCATGTTCGTGTCGTCCTCGATGTCCTCCGTGGCGGCCCAGGCGGCGAGGAGCTGGAGGGCGTCGTGGTCGGCGGTGCCCGGGGCGGCGCTGTAGGCGGTGAGGGTCAGGCCGGGCTGGGCGGGCAGGTCCATGGCGTCGAAGTCGAGGGTGATGACACCGACGTCCGGGTGACGGAAGGACTTGCGGCCGGTGTGGTGCAGGCGCACGTTGTGCTTGGCCCAGGCGATACGGAACTCCTCGCTGCGGGTGACGAGTTCACCGATGAGCCCGGTCAGTTCGCTGTCGTGCGGGGCGCGGCCGGCCTCGGTGCGCAGCAGGGAGACGGTGGTGTTCACCGACTCCTCCCAGTCGGGGAAGAAGTCGCGGCCGTCGGGGTCGAGGAACTGGAAGCGGGCGATGTTGGGCGTCCTGGCGGCGCTGCCGGAGAAGAGGGGCGAGTACAGGGCGCGGCCGAGGCGGTTGACGGCGAGGAGGTCCAGGCGGCCGTTGCGGATGAAGGCCGGGGAGTCGGTCATGGACTCCAGGACCCGCAGGACGCTCTCGGGCAGCGGTCCGCGGCGCCTGGCCCGGCGGACCGGCCGCTTGGCGGCGGCGCGCGCCAGGTCGTGGAGGTGGGCGCGTTCGGCGTCGTCGAGCTGGAGGGCGTTCGCGACGGCGTCGAGGACTTCCTCGGAGGCCCCGGCCAGGCGCCCGCGCTCCAGCCGGACGTAGTAGTCGATGCTGACACCGGCGAGGAGGGCCACTTCCTCGCGGCGCAGGCCGGGCACGCGCCGGTTGCCGCCGTAGGCGGGCAGCCCCGCCTGCTGCGGGGTGACCTTGGCGCGGCGGGAGGCCAGGAACTCGCGGATGTCGCTCTCGGTGCTCACACCTTCAAGGCTAGGCGGCCTGGAAGTCGGCCGGGGGCCCTGGCAGTACCTGTAACGGCAGGCCCTTCTCCAACCCTCCTGCCTGCTGTTTCCTCGGTAGCGAGGCGTTCGGCACGGCACGGGGCACACCCGGACCCACGCCCCGCTCACCCTCCGATCCCTGATCAGAGAAGGACACGAGGACCCATGGAATTCGTCAAGCAGCAAGCCACCGTCAAGGCGCCCGCCCACTGGTTCACCGGAGACGTCTGGTTCGACGTGCTCTACGCGGGCAAGGAGCCGTCCCGGATGCGGGCCAACATGGTCCGCTTCTCTCCCGGCGCCCGTACCCACTGGCACTCCCACGTGCTGGGCCAGACCCTGCACGTCGTCTCGGGCATCGCCCTGATCGGCACCCGTGACGGCACGGTCCTCGAAGCCCACCCGGGCCGGACGGTCACCTGTCCGCCGGGCGAGGAGCACTGGCACGGCGCCGCCCCGGACCGCTTCATGGAGCACATCGCCCTGTGGGAGGGCGAGGGCGCCGGCGGCGAGGAGACCACCTGGAACGAGCCGGTCACCGACGAGCAGTACCAGCGCCCCCGCACCCGCTGACCGCCTGATCTACCTGACGGGCCTGACGGGCCTGACGGGCCTGACCGAACCGGATACGAGCCGCACCGCGGCGGACCGAAGGGACCATCCATGAGCGACCAGCTGAAACAGATCGGTGGAGGACGCCGCACCATCGGCGACTTCGCGACCAAGCTCGCCGAGCTGACCGACGACGTCCTGTTCGAGGACGTGTGGAACCGCACCGGGCTGGCCGCCCGCGACCGCAGCCTGGTCACCGTCGCCGCCCTCGTCACCGGCGGCGACGCCGACCAGCTCCGCTTCCACCTCGGACGGGCGAAGGAGAACGGCGTCACCGAGACCGAACTCGTCGAGGCGATCACCCACCTCGCCTTCTACGCCGGCTGGCCCAAGGCCATGACGGCGATCACCACCGCGAAGCAGGTCTTCGCCGCGTGAGCCGGACCTGAACCGCCTCGACCCCGCCGCCTCGACCCCGCCGACCTCGGCTGGCCTCGTCCACATCCCCGACGCCGCCGACCTCGGCTGGCCTCGTCCACATCCCGACGCCCCCGGCGCGCTGGTCCGCCGGTTCCTGGAAGCCGCCGTGGCGGACGGCCGCGGTGACGGCCGGGGTCTCGGTGACGGCCGGTGGCGCGGTGACCGCTGGTGGCCTGGTGACCGCCGGGGTCGCGGCCGGGGCGCGGTCCGGGCTTGTCTCAGGGCTAAGATTTCAGCGGGTGCGCGGATACGGAGCCCGTGTCTCGCGACGAAACGAGCCGCGAGGGGATGACATGACTCAGCGCAGGGCGGGGCGGCGGCCGGACGCCGTGGCGGGGATCGTCGAGGACTGGGCGCGCGAGCGGCCGGGGCTGGACACCGCACCGCTGGAGGTGCTGGCCCGGCTGCACCGGGCGTATCTGCAGTACCACTCGCGGCTGACCGCGCAGATCGAGAGGCACGGGCTGTCCGTCGCCGGCTTCGACGTGCTGACGGCGCTGCGCCGCTCCGGGGCGCCTTACCGGCTCACCGCGGGGCAGCTGGCGGCGTCGGGCCTCATATCGTCGGCGGGTGTCACCCTGCGGCTGGACCGGCTGGAGAAGGACGGGCTGCTCGTGCGGGAGCGGGACGCCGAGGACCGCCGTGTCGTCTATTCGCGTCTGACCGAGGCCGGGCTGCGGAAGGTCGACGAGGTGTTCGGCGCGCACCTGGAGAACGAACGGCGGATGCTCGGCGGGCTCTCCCCCGCCGAGCGCCGCCAACTGGCCCGGTTGCTCTCCTCCCTGGAACGCTCCATCGTCGAGTCCGACGAGGCGGAGGCGGCGCCGGAGGCGGAGGCGCGGCGGGCGGAGGCCGGTTGAGCGACGGCGGCTGAGGGAGAGCCGACCTGAGCGGCGGCGGCCGGGAGAGGCGGCCCGACCGGCGACAGGCTGAGCGGGAGCCGGCCCGAGCGGCGACAGGCTGAGCGAGAGCCGGCCTGAGCGGCGGGGGCAGGGTTGAGCGAGGGCCGGGGCGGCGGTGGGCGCGCCGCGGCCGTCGCCGTCACGCCTCCCGGTTCGTCCCTCCCGCCGTGGACTGCCGCTCGGCCTGCGCCTGGTAGAGCCGGCGCAGGCGGACCACACCGAGGTCGTGCTGGTAGAGGTTCTCGCGCTGGTCGGCGTCGGCGGGCATGGCCTCCAGCATGACCCGGTCCTGTTCCAGGACCTCCCAGTGGCGTTCCTCGATGAGGGTCCTGTACAGGAAGTGCCAGGTGTCGCGCTGCCAGCCGGAGACGTTCCGGTAGCGCCAGAAGAAGACGCCGGTGCGCCCGGCGTCCACCGGGCAGGCCATGCCGACGATGCCGAACGGGCCGCCCGGTCCGGCCGACGGCGGGTACGGGATGGACAGGTCGACCCAGTCGACGCCGGTGCGGCACAGTTCGACCCAGTCGAAGTTGACGCCGCGCTGGTCGGTCTTCTCGAAGAAGTAGCCGCGGTCGGTCTCGCGGATGCGGAACTTGGCCGTGGTGTCGCCGTCGTACATGGTGTGCGAATCGTGGTGCAGGAACGCGCCGTGCATGGGGTCGAGCAGGTTCTCCATGGCGTAGCGCCACGGCACGTTCCACTCGGCGTAGCACAGGATCGCGGAGGTACCGGGGTCGGTGAGGGGTTCGGGCAGGGTCAGGTCGGCCGGCTCGGGGTGCTCCTCGTCGCCGAACCAGGCCAGGATCGCGCCGCCGACCTCGCGGACGGGCAGGGATGTGACGAGCGTCTTGCCCTCCAGGTTGCAGCCGGGCAGGCCGGGTACGGAGGTGACCGTGCCCAAGCCGTCGACCTCGACGCCGTGGTACCAGCAGGCGATCCGGTCGCCGAGGTGTTTGCCGAGGGAGAGCGGGGCGCCGCGGTGCGGGCAGCGGTCGGCGAGCATGGACAGGGTGCCGTCGGCCCGGCGGAACAGCAGCCAGTTCTCGCCGAGCGCGGTGACCTTGCGCAGGCCGCCGGGCTCGACGAAGTCGGAGGGCACCACGGGGTGCCACTGGTTGCGCAGGCCGTGGGCGAGGATGTGGGCCACGCTGTCGCGGGTGGAGAGGGTCATGTCAGGCTCCCAGGCGGTGCATCTCGGCGCGGAAGGTGTCCTCGGTCCACGGCTCGCCGCCGGGGGTGCGGACCTGCCGGGTGTTCAACCCGGCCACGACGTCGGCCAGTTCGTGGCCGTCGTGGGTGAAGATCTCCTCCAGGGTGCGGGCGAGCTTCAGCTCGTAGGGGGTGGGTTCGTGGCCGCGGCTCTGGTGCGGGTCGAGGTACGGCCAGCCGGTGGTGGCGTCGGTGGGCATGGGTGTCTCGCTCTCGGTGGGGGTCACAGGTCCAGGACGAGGCGGTCGGAGGCGCACCGGGAGACGCAGATCATCATCGTCTCGCCGGCGGCGCGCTCGGCCTCGCTGAGCAGGTGGTCGCGGTGGTCGGGGGTGCCGGCCAGGACGCGGGTCTCGCAGGAGCCGCAGATGCCGTCGCGGCACGAGGAGGTGACGGCGAGGCCCGCGTTCTCGGCGGCTTCGAGGACGGAGGTGGCGGCGTCGACGGTCAGGGTCACGCCCGAGGCGCGGCACTCGACCTCGAAGGCGGTGTCGTCGCCGCCGCGTGCGGGGACGGCGGGCGCGGCGAACCGTTCGACGCGCAGCCGGCCCGCGGGGCAGGCCTCTTCGGCCGCGTCGAGCAGCGGTTCGGGTCCGCAGCAGTACACCAGCGTGTCGGCGCCAAGGTCCCGCAGGGCGGCCGCCAGGTCGATGTGGCCCTGCTCGTCCTGCGGTACGAGTATCACCTCCCCGCCGGTCAGCGCGGCCAGCTCGGCGCCGAACGCCATGGTGGCGCGGGACCTGCCACCGTGCACGAGCCGGTAGGGCACGCCGTCGCGAGCGGCCTGGCGGGCCATCGCCAGGATGGGGGTGATGCCGATGCCGCCGGCGAGGAAGACGTAGGAAGCGGCGGGTTCCAGGGCGAAGTGGTTGCGCGGGCCGGCCACGCGGACGCTCTGGCCGGGGCGCAGCATGGTGTGCACGTGCCGTGAACCGCCGCGTGAGGACGGTTCGTCGAGGATGCCCAGGCGGTACGTGGCCGGGTCGGCGGGGTCGCCGCACAGGCTGTACTGGCGTACGTGCCCGCCCACGTGCAGGTCGAGGTGGGCGCCGGGGGTCCAGGCGGGCAGTGGCTTGCCGTCCGGGTGAGCCAGGTCGACGGAGAGGACGCCGTCCGCCTCCCAGGTCATGCGGCGGACGAGAAGGTCGAGTTCGTGCTCGCGGTCAGCGGTCATGGCGGTGGCCTCCTCAGGGCCTCTCGTTCGGACCATGCCGGGCTCGCGGGCCCTGGCACGCACATCTGCGGCGTTGTCGTCGGTCGCCGACTCCCCCACGCTCGGCTTCGCTCGCGCGAAAGGGACCCCCATCGCGTCGGCTCCCTCCTCCGCCTTGCAGCTGCACGCACCAGACCCCGCTCCCTGATCCGGCCTGGTCCGAACGAAAGGCCCTACGCGGTCGGGACGGTGACGGGCGGGGTGAACGGGTTCTTCATCGGGCCGAGCGCGTCGAGGTCGACCTCGACGAGGGTCGGTCCGTCGGAGGCGAGGGCCGCCTGAAGGACCGGTGCGGCGTCCGCCTGGGCCGCTATGCGGGCGTAGGGCAGGGCGCAGGCGGCGGCGAGCGGCGCGAAGTCCGGGGTGAACAGGTCGACGCCGGAGCGGCGTTCGCTGTACTTGTCCTGCATGTTGCGCAGCACCCCGTAGCCGCCGTCGTTGAAGACGATCAGGGTCAGGCGGGGGCGTTCCTGGGCGACGGTGAGGAGTTCGCCGAGGTGGACGGCGAGGCCGCCGTCGCCGGCGATGACGACGGCCGGCTCGTCCGGCCGGGCCAGCGCGGCGCCGATGCCCATGCCGAGGCCCTGGCCGATGCCTCCGCCGCGCGGGAAGACGTTGGCGCGCGGGTCGTGGATCGGCAGGAGCCGGTTGCCCCAGGACGAGGACGGGATGGTGACGTCGCGGGCGACGACGGCGCCGCGCGGCAGGGCGGCGGCGAGCGCGTCGCAGACGGCGGCCTGGGGGCCGATGTCGTCGTGGAGGGTGGCGCGTACGTCCTCGCGTACGGCGGTGACCTGGGCCGACCAGGCGGCGTCGGCGGGTACGGCGGCCTCGGTCAGGGCGGCCAGGACGCCGGCCGCGTCGCCGTGCAGGGCGTGCCGCGCCGGGTACACGCGGCCGAGCGCGGCGGCGTCGAGGTCGATCTGGAGGTGGGCGGCGGGGAGTCGCAGCGTGTAGTCGGCGGTTTCGTTGGAGCGGAAGTGGGTGCCGACGGTGAGGAGCACGTCGGCGTCGGCGAGCAGGGCGCGGCCTGATGGTGTGGTGGCGAAGTTGCCGATGACCAGCGGGTGGTCCTCGGGGACGCTGCCGCGGCCGGAGTTGGAGGTGAGCAGCCCGGCGCCGGTGGCCTCCAGCAGGGCGAGCAGTTCCTCGCGGGCGGTGTTCGCACCGCCGCCCGCCCAGATCAGGGGGCGCCGCGCGGAGGCGAGGAGTTCGCGGGCGGCGGCGAGCGCGGCGGGGTCCGGCTGCGGTGCGGCGGCGGCCGGGGCCTGACCGCCCGCGTCGTGCTGGGCGGCGTACTGGAGGTCGATGGGCCACTCGATGCTCGCGGGGCCGCCTGGTGCGGTGAGGGCGGCGGCCGACGCCTCGCGCAGCAGCCGTCCGGCGTCGTACGCGGAGGTGACGGTGGCCGCGTACGCCGACACGGCCCGCAACATGCCGAGCTGGTCCTTGGTCTCGTGGATGAATCCGCGTCCGCTGCCCAGGTACGCCGACTCGACCTGTCCGGTGACGTGCAGGACGGCCGTGCCGGACGCCAGTGCCTCGATCAGGGAACCGGCCGCGTTGCCCGCGCCCGTGCCGGTGGAGGTCAGGGCGCAGCCGATCGAGCCGCGGGCGCGGCCGTAGCCGTCGGCGGCGCTCACGGCAGTGGCCTCGTGGCGCACCGGAACGAAGCGCAGCTCGCGGTCGACCGCCTCGACGAGCGGCAGGTTGTGCACCGACACGACGCCGAAGACGGTGTCGATGCCGAGGGACTTCAGGTGGGCGACGAGGAGGTCGCCCCCGTTGTCGTACTGCCCGTGGTGCATGGGGAGGCTCCTCACAGGATGCCGCGGCCGACTCCGCCGCAGACGTCGATGCTGGTTCCGGTGATGTAGGAGGCGCGCGGGGCGAGCAGCGCGACGACGGCGTACGCGGCCTCCTCGGCGCGGCCGAGCCGGCCGAGGGCGATGCCGCGGTCGGCGGCCAGCTCGGCCTGCCACTCCTCGTAGGTCAGGCCGCTGTCCGCGGCGGCGTGCCGGCGCGTCCACTGGCCGGTGTCGATCAGGCCGAGGCAGACGGAGTTGACGCGGATGCCGTCGGCGGCGAGTTCCCGGGCGAGGGACGTGGAGAGGTTGAGGATGCCGGCGCGGGCGGCGCTGGTGGTGATGAGGCGGGGCTCGGGCTGCTTGGCGAGCACGGCGTTGATGGTGACGACCGAGGCGGCGTCCGAGGCGCGCAGGTGACTCCGGGCGGCGGCGAGGGGGTTGAGGACGCCCGCGAACTTCAGCTCCAGCTCGTCGCGCCAGTCCTCGGGTGTCGTGTCGTCCAGGCGCTTCATGCGGGACTGCCCCGCGTTGTTGACCAGGCCGTCGAGCCCGCCGCCGAAGTGGGTGGCGGCGGCGTCGGTGAAGCGGTGTACGGCGTCGGCGTCGCGGACGTCGCAGGCGCCCGTGAACAGCCGCTCCGGGCCCGCGCCGAGCCGGGCGGCGGCCTTGGCCAGGCGTTCGGGGTCGCGTCCGCAGGTGGCGACGCGGGCGCCCTCGTCCAGCAGGGCGCGGACCGTGGCCAGGCCGACACCGGAACTGCCTCCGGTGACCAGTACCGTGCGGTCGGCGAGGCCGAGATCCATGACGTACTCCTTGCAGATCCAGTGGTGCGGTGGGGGTTCAGTGCATGGTGAAGCCGCCGTTGACGGCGATCACCTGTCCGGTGAGGTAGCGGGACTCCTCGCCGAGCAGGAAGGAGACGAGGCCGATGAGGTCCGCGGGCTGCTGCGGCCGGGAGACCGCCCGGGTGGCGGCGTAGAGGGCGTGGCGCTCGGCCGGGACGTTCTCGGTGGCCTCGACCTCGGTGAGGCCGGGGGCGACGGCGTTGACGGTGATGTCCCGCTCCCCCAGCTCGCGGGCCATGCCCCGGGTGAGGGCGATGACCGCGCCCTTGGACGCGATGTAGTGGGCCAGGCGCGGGGATCCGTACAGGGCCGCGTCGGAGGCGATGTTGACGATGCGGCCGGGGCGGCCCATCAGCGGCAGCAGGTGCTTGGCGACGAGCCAGGGCCCGCGCGCGTTGACCGCCATGAGCCGGTCCCAGACCTCTACGTCGATGTCCTGGAACTCCTTGCCGCCCACCCCGTCGGCGAGGGCCGCGTTGTTGACCAGGCCGTGGACGGGTCCGGTGGCGGCCAGGCGGTCCGCGAGCGCGGCCACCGAGGCCGGTTCGGCGACGTCCAGGGGGACGAACTCCGCCTCGCCGCCCGCCGCGCGGATCGACCCGGCGGTCCGCTCGCCCCGGACGGCGTCCAGCTCGGCGACGACGACCCGGAACCCGTCCGCCGCCGCCCGGCGGGCCATGGCCTCCCCCAGGCCACGGCCCGCCCCCGTCACGACGACGGTGCGCCGGGCGGCCGGCGCGGGCGGCCCCGACGGATCAGTCACGGGTGACGCCGTACAGCGGCGAGTACTCCGGGTAGGTGGGCACCTGTGGCTTCTGCGTGCCGATGATCACGCAGAACAGCGCGTCGGTGTCGCCCTCGTTCTTCAGCGAGCGGGTGACGCCGGCCGGTACCACGATCATGTCGCGGTAGCCGAGGGTCCGGTACTCGACCTCGTCGGGGCCGCGGTGGACGCCGACGCGGACCTGGCCCTCCAGGACGAAGAAGGCCTCCTCCACGTCGTGGTGGGTGTGGGCCGGGCCCTCGGCGCCGGGCGGCAGCAGCATGTTGGAGAAGGTGAAGCCGCCGGAGGGGATGATCCGGTTGTCGCCCTCGTGGTTGCCGGTGGCGCCGGAGCCGACGTAGCGGATCTGCGCCCGCCGGTACTGCGGGCCGGCCTTCTCCTGGAAGGACAGGGTCTTCCAGTCGGGCTCGCGGGAGTCCTTGGTGGCGATCAGGGAGTCGGTGTAGCGGGCGAGGTCGCCGCCGTTGTCGTACTCGGTGGTGGTGACAGGCATGGTGGTCAGCCCTTCGTGTGGGGTGTGCGGGGGTCGGGTGTGCGGGGGTCGGGTGTGCGGGGGTCAGTTGTGTGGAGGTGAGTTGTATGGAGGTCGGGTTTGCGGGGGTCGGGTGTGCGGGGGCCGGTGGCGATGTGCAGGTGGGACAGGAGCCAGGCGTTGACACGCTCGGGCTGCTCCTGGTTGGCCAGGTGACCGGCGTCCTTGACGATCACGTACGCGGTCCTGTGCAGACCGCCGGCCAGGACCTGTGAGCTGTCGGGACCGGTGACGCGGTCCTGGTCGCCGCACAGGACGAGGGTGGGCGCGGTGACGCGGTGCAGTTCGCCGCGCAGGTCGGTGGCGGCCATGGCCTCGGCTGCGTGTGCGTAGCCGGGCAGGCGGACCGAGGCGGCCATGGTGGCGGTGACGCGCTCGACGAGGTCCGCGGGGGCGTCCGGGGAGACCAGGCGCGGGGCGCGGGCGGCGGCGAAGGCGTCCGGGCCGAGCCGGGCGAGTTCGGCGGCGCGGGCGCGCATCCCGGCCGCCTTCTCCGGGTCGGTGCCCGAACCGGGCGTGGAGTCGAGGACCATCAGGGAATCGACGAGGTCCGGGTGGCGCAGCGCGAGCCGGAGGGCGATCACGCCGCCCCAGGAGACGCCGAGGACGTGGGCGCTGCCGCCGTACGCCCGGATCACCCCGGCGGCGGTGTCGGCGTAGTCGTCCATCGACAACGGGCCGTCCGGGTCCGCGGACCCGGCGTATCCCGGGGCGTCCCAGGCGACGACCCTGAACGTGTCGCTCAGAGCCGCGAGTTGGGGTGCGAAGGCCGCCGAGGACGATCCGATGCCGTGCAGGCACAGCAGCAGGGGGCCGCTGTCGCCGGCCTGTTCCAGGTGGAGGCCCAAGAGGTCGTAGGCGCTCACAGGATCTGCCCCGTCCGTCCGGCGAGTGCGGCGAGGGAACGCAGTACCGCGTAGGGGACGACCTGGCTGGTGGCCGGGTTGGCGGCATCGGGCAGGTGGCGTACCTCGAAGCGGTAGGTGCCGTGCGGGCCCCTCGCCTCGATCACGTGCGAGGTGTGCCGGGCCGCCGGGTCGGCGACGACGCTGACGCGGACCGCGTCGGGGTCGCCCACGGCGAGGGCGACTGAGGCGGCGACGTTGGTCGACCTGGGGAACTTCACCGGGACGTCCCGGGCGGTGCCCGCCATCACCTCGACCGGTCCGGTGGCCGACCGCATCCGGGTCAGCAACTGCTCGTCCATCCAGGGCTGTTCGAGAGTGGTGGGCAGTTTCGTGGTGGTCAGGCGGACCTCGTCCAGGGGGCCCATGGCGCGTACGGCCTGAAGGAGGTCGAGGCCGCCGACCGCACCGCCGGTGAAGTAGACGCGGCCGGGACCGGCGTGCAGCAGCCGCTTGGCGAGGTCGTCATCGGTGAGGGCGCCGGTGGAGGCGACGAGCAGGTCGGTGCCGGAGGCGAGAACGGTCTCGCCCCACTCGCGCACGACGCCCTGCCCGGCCGCCTCGACGATCAGGTCACAGTGGTGCAGGGCCTGTTCGACGGTGTACTGCGGCACGGGCGCGGAGTTCCCGAGGGGCCGGTTGTCGACGACGCACACCAGCTCGGCGCCGGGGATCCCGCCGGCCGCCAGCGCGCCGCCGACGACGCGGCCGATGGCGCCCCAGCCGATGAGGCCGACGCGGCGGGGGGTGTCCGTACTCATGCGGGGACTCCTTCGGCGTCGGCGGCGGCTCCCGTTCGGGCTCCGGTCCGGACCTGGGCTTGGGCTTCTGTTCGGGCCTGGGAGTGCGCTTCGGTTTCGGCCTGGGTCTGGGCTTCGGCGTCGACGGGCGGGGCCACGGGGCTGCCGTCCGGGGTGCCCGCCATGTGGGCGCGGATCAGCCGGGAGGGCGGCCCGGCGGTGCCCCACAGGTCGGACAGTTCGGGGACGCGCCGCCACACCTTGCAGATCCAGGCGTCCTCGACGACCTGGGCGACCTCCGAGGTGTACTCGCAGACCAGACCGGTGGGGTCGGTGAAGTAGGAGAAGGTGTTGTTGCCGGGCCCGTGCCGCCCCGGCCCCCATGCGGGGGTGATGCCGTGGTGGCGCAGGCGCCCGAGGCCGCGCATGAAGTGGTCGACCGAACTCATCTCGTAGGCCACGTGGTTGAGGGACACCCACGGGGCCTGGTTGAACGCGACGCAGTGGTGGTCGGTGTTGCAGCGCAGGAACGCCATCTGGTGCTCGGACCAGTCCGAGACGCGCATGCCGAGGACGTCCCTGTAGAAGGCGACCGAGGCGTCGATGTCCGGGGTGTTGAGGACGGCGTGGGTGACACCGACCGGCACGGCGGCGTCACGGCCGCGCGGGGCTACCGCCCAGGTGTCGGCGGACAGTTCGATCAGCCGTCCGTCGAGGTCGTGGAACCGCAGCCCGTAGCCGCCGCCCACCTGGTCCAGCGGTCCGGGACCCGCGACCGGGGTGATGCCGCGTGCTTCGAGCCGACGGGCCGCCTCGTCGATCTCGGCGGGGGTGGCCACGGCGAAGGCGAGCCGGCCGAGGCCGATGCGGTCGGCGCGGGTGAGCTGGAGGGCGTGGTGCTGCTCGCCGGTGCCGCGCAGCCAGCTCGCGCTGTGCCCGGACTCGACGACCTCCAGTCCCCATGCCTCTTCGTAGAAGTCGGCGGCCTCGGCGAAGTGCGGGGTGAGCAGTTCGACCGAGCGAAGGGCGCGCAGGCGGGCGATCGGCGGACCAGAGGGACCAGGGGGGTGTGTCATGGTGAGGGCCTTTCGGGAGTGGGTCAGTTGGCCCAGGGCAGGGGGGTGGCGTCGGTGCCCCAGTACAGGGACTTCTGCCGCTGGTAGGCGCGGATGAGGTCGCGTCCCTTCTCCGTGCCGAGGCCGCTGTCCTTCATCCCGCCGAAGGGGGTGGAGATGGAGAACTGCTTGTACGTGTTGATCCAGACCGTGCCGGCCTCGACGCGCCGGGCCAGCCGCCAGGCGGCGCGGGCGTCGCGCGTCCAGATGCCGCAGGCCAGCCCGTACACACTGTCGTTGGCCTGGCGTACGAGGTCGTCCTCGTCGTCGTACGGGAGGGCGACGAGGACCGGGCCGAAGATCTCCTCCTGGCAGGTCCGGGCGGAGTGGGGCAGCCGGTCGATGACGGTCGGCAGGTAGTAGGCGCCGGCGGCGTACTCCGGGCCCTGCGGTACCGTGCCGCCGCACAGGACGCGTCCGCCCTCCGCGCGGGCGAGGTCCACGTACGCGGCGACGGCGTCGCGGTGCCGGTGGTGGACGAGCGGGGCGACCTGCGTGCCGGGGTCGGTGCCGGGTCCGAGGCGCAGTTTCCGTACCCGTTCGACGAGTTCGCCGAGGAAGGAGTCGTACAGCGACCGGTGCACGAAGAGCCGTGAACCGGCGATGCAGGACTGGCCGCTGGAGGAGAAGATGCCGAACATCACCCCGGCGACGGCCTGTTCGAGGTCGGCGTCCTGCCTGACGATCGTGGGGGACTTGCCGCCGAGTTCCAGCGAGGCGGGGACGAGTTTGCCGGCGGCGACGCGCGCGATGGTGCGGCCGGTGGCGGTGCCGCCCGTGAATCCGATGCGCCGCACGAGCGGATGGCTGACGACGGCGTCCCCGACCACGCTGCCCTTGCCCGGCAGGACGGACAGCAGCGCGGTCGGCAGGGCGGCCTCGGTGAGGGCCTGGTGGACCAGGCGGCCGAAGGCGAGTGAGACCAGCGGTGTCCACTCGGCGGGTTTGAGCAGGACCGCGTTGCCGCCGGCGAGTGCCGGGGCGGTCTTCTGCGCGTCGGAGGCGATCGGCGAGTTCCACGGGTTGATCGCCCCGACGACGCCGATCGGTTCGTACACGCTCATCGTGACGTAGGGGCCGCGGGCGGGGGTGAGGGAGTCCTCGGCGGTCTCCAGCGCGGCGGCCGTGTAGCGGAAGGTGCCGGCGGCGCTGTGGGCGAGCGCGCGGGTCTCGGTGAGGGTCTTGCCGGTGTCGGTGGTCTGCAACGCGGACAGCTCGGCGGCGTGCTCCTCGATCAGGTCGCCGATCCGGTACAGGAGGCGGGCGCGCTGATGGGGCAGCAGGTCGCGCCAGGCGGGGGTGGCCGCGGCGTCGGCGGCGGCGCGTGCCGCCTCGTCCACGTCTGCGGGAGAGGCGGCGTGGACGGTGGTGATCAGGGTGCCGTCGGCCGGGTTCACGGTCCGGATCGGGTCGCCCGCGCCGCGCCTTGAGCGACCCGCGATGAGGATCTCGTCGGCTGGGATGCGCGGCATGGCGGAACCTCCGGGCGTGAGGGGTCGGGGGAAATCTCCGCGGGCGGGCGGGGCACGGACCCGGGGCCCGCCCCGGGATGAGCCCGGTATGGCGAAGTGCTGGAAATCTAATGGCTTAAATATCTGCCCCGCAAGGGGTCGGGCCGCGCGACTTTTTCCCGCCGGTCGGCGCCGAACCCTTGACGGCCCCCGACGCGCAGGCGGTAGAACCTAAGCACTAAGAGATTCAGCCCTTGTCCGAATCGGGCCGGAGCGGTGAGACCTGCCGACGCGGCGGTTGCGCCGGCACGCTCACCTCTTGCCTCTCCCTCCGCACCCCCCCTCGCCCCTCCCACCCCCCGCCCTTGCCGTCCTGCCGTCCCTCACCGCCCTGCGTTCGCGGAGCCGTCCGGCCCCGCGCAGCACGGCCCGAACCCTCCCGTGCGCGCCGGCCGGTCCCTCGGTCCGGGCGCCCGGGAGCCGGAGGACCTCTCCATGACGATCGACGCCCCTCGTGCCGGCGCGGCCCACCGCCCCGGTACCGCGGCGCTCGCCGCGGCCATCGGCGCCCGCTTCGAACGCCTCCCCCTGTGCCGCTGGCACGTCACCGTGCGCCTCGTCATCGGCGCTGTCACCTTCTTCGAGGCCTTCGACCAGCTCCTCATCGCCTACGCGCTGCCCCAGTTGCGCGCCGCGTGGCATCTCGGCACGGGGCAGACCACCGCCCTGATGACCGTGGGCTCGGTGGGCATGCTGGCCGGAGCGCTCCTGTCCGGCCGCCTGGCCGACCGCTACGGCCGGGTCAGGGTCATCGCCGTCTGCATCGGCGTGTCCAGCTTGTGCAACCTGGCGCTCACCCTGTGCACCTCGCCGGCGCCGTTCATGGCCGCGCGGTTCCTCCAGGGCCTGGCCATCGGCGGAGAGGTGCCGGTCGCGGCCACCTTCATCGCCGAGATCACCCGCACCCACCAGCGGGGCCGCTTCGTCCTGCTGTACGAGCTGGTCTTCCCGGCCGGCCTGACGGCGGGCGCGCTGCTCGCCGCGTGGCTGGTGCCGCTGCTCGGCTGGCGCTGGATGTTCGGCCTCGCCGCGATCCCCGGCGTCCTGTGCCTCGTCATCGCCCGGTACGTGCCCGAGTCGCCGCGCTGGCTGGCCGACCACGGCCGCCACGAGCAGGCGCTCGCCACCATGGCCGCGATCGAGGAGAAGGTCGAACGGATCACCGGCGAGCCGCTGCCGGACCCGGCCCCCTCGGCGCCGCCCGCCCCGCAGCCCACGGGCAGGGACGCAGATGGCGGCGGGCTGGAGGACGGGCGCGGGGGCCCGGGTGGCGGCGGGGGCGGTCTGCGGGAGCTGCTGTCCGGCCGCTACCGCAGGCGCACCCTGGTCGTCGGCGTCCTGTGGTTCACCGGCTACTTCGTCAACTACGGCATCACGTCCTGGCTCCCCACCATCTACGGCACCCGCTTCGGCCTGGACCTGTCCACCGCCCTCGGCTACTCGACGGTCACCTCCTGCGCGGGTCTTGTCGGCTGCCTCGCCGTCGCCCTGACCGTCGACCGCGCCGGCCGCCGCCGCACCGTCATGGGGTGCCTGGGCGGCTCCGCCGTCGCCCTGCTGCTCCTCGGCCTGTTCTCCGGCGGCTCCGCGACCGGTGTGCTGGCCTGGACCTCGCTGGCGAGTGTCTTCCTCTTCGGCGCCAACATCTGCCTGTACCTGTACACGCCCGAGCTGTTCCCCACCCGGATGCGGGCCCTGGGGTCGAGTGTCGGCGGCGCCATGAACCGCGTCGGCGTCATCCTCGGCCCGATCGTGGTCGGCGCGGTCTACGCGGACGGCGCCGACGGCGCGCTCGGCACCGTCTTCGTGACGCTCGCGGCCGTGGCCCTCGTCGGCGCGCTCACGGCGGTGGGCGCCGAGGAGACGAGCGGGCGGCGGCTGGAGGACCTGGCCCCGTAGGCCCGGCCGGAGCCGCGCGCGGGCGGCTGCGGCCGACCGGTCGCGCAAAGCGCGGCAAGGCGGCAAGGCGGCAAGGCGGGCGGGCCACGGCCCAGGTCTACGCCGCGACGGCGTCCTTGACGAACACGATGCCGTCCGCGTCCGTGAGGTGGGCCGGGTCGAGCGGGGCGTAGCCGAACCAGGGGGACACGCGGGGCGTGGGCCGCGGGTCGCCGAGGGCGGTGGCCAGCCGCCGGGGGTCGATGACGCAGCGGTCCTCGGGGAGTGCGTACAGGAGCCCTTCGAGGGTGCCCGGCGGCGGCGTGTCCACCCCCTGGTGCCGGATCGTGCCCAGCGCCGTGGCCATGAAGGCGTACTCCGCGCCGAGCCGGGCACTCACCAGCGCACCGGCGCCCCACCACCGCACCGGCCCCTCCCACATCCGCACGGTGCTCTTCGCCCGCTGGAGGTGGGAGTTGTGGGCGTGGACGAGCGCCGGTCCGCGCGCGGCGACGGCGAGGAGGTTGCCGGCCATCATGGCGGCCCGCAGTCCGCCGAGCCGGGCCATGCGGACCGGTGAGGTGTCGGCCATCCAGTAGTGGTAGCGCAGCAGTCCGGTGGCGGTACGCCCGTACAGGCACGCACGCTCCCAGTCGTCCCGCGGGGCCGTCGCGAGCAGGTGCGGTGTCTGTTCGTCGAGCAGCGCCACGAGTTCGTCGGCGAGCAGTCGCAGCTCCGCGGCCGAGGCCGATCGCCCCACGGACCGGGCCGGGTCCAGCATGGCCGCGGGATCGGTCCATCGGTCGTCGGCGCCGAGCAGCCGGTCGAGCGTTTCCGCGGTGCAGGGGAGCAGGGCCGCCTCGCCCCGGGCCGACAGGTAGCCGTGCAGGGCGGTGAGGGCCTGCCGGGGGCTCTGGGCCTCGGTCATCTCCAACGGGCCGTCGAAACCGGCGAAGCGGAGCCGGTCGGACGCGGGCCGGCCGTCGTTCCAGGCGCGCATCCATCGCACCAGTTCACGGTTGGGCGCGGACGCGTTGAACCACTCGTGGCTGAAGCCGTGTTGCATCACCTCGTCGAGGGTGCCCGTGCCCGAGGTGACGTAGTCGTCCACGAGCAGGCCCCGCACGCAGTCGCTCTCGATCGCGATCGTCCGGTAGCCCTCCTGCTCGACGAGTTGCCGGAAGAGTTCGTTGCGCAGGCCGAGCAGAGTGTCCTCACCGTGAGCGGGCTCGCCCAGGGCGAGCAGCCGGGGCCGGGCCGGGAGGAGTTCCACGAGTGCGGCGGAGTCGACGGGACGGGCGGTGTCCCTGAGGTCAGTGGCCATGGATTCAACGGTATCGTTGAAGCTTCGGTTGAAACTTTTTCGCGATATGGGCGGGAGTACAGCGCTTCATGGCGCCAAACCCTCAAAGTGTCCACTCCCGGCGGGCTGATCGGCTCAGGCCGGTCGATCTGGCGCGCGGGCACGGTCTGTCGACCCAGGCCGTCAGGAACTACGAGGAGGCCGGCATCCTTCCGGCCGCCGAGCGCACACCCCACGGCTACCGCGTCTACACCTCGCTGCACGCGGGGGCCCTGCGCGCGTTCCTCGCCCTGGTCCCCGGCCACGGCCACCGTTCGGCGGCGTCGGTCATGCGGGCCGTGCACCGCGGCGCGGCCGACGAGGCGTTCCGCCTCATCGACGAGAGCCACGCCCGGCTCCTCGACGACCGCAGGACCCTCGATGCCGTGGAGAAGGCCCTCCGCGACCTGGCACGCGCCCCCGCGCACGACCACCTCGCCCCCGCGCACGACCACCTCGCCGCCGCGCACCACCCCGGCACCGCACCCGGGCCCGGCGGCGGCACGTTCATCGGGCCGCTGGCGCGGCAGCTCGGGATCCGGCCCGCGACGCTGCGCGCCTGGGAGCGCGCGGGACTGGTACGGCCGCGCCGCGATCCGCACACCGGGTACCGGGTCTACGACGACGCCGACGTACGGGACGCCCGGATGACCGGTCAACTCAGGCGCGGCGGTTACCTGTTGGAGCAGATCGCCCCGCTGATCGCCGAGATCCGGTCGGCCGGGGGTCCGAAGCCGCTGGAGGCCGCGCTGGGCGACTGGCGCGGCCGGCTGTCCGAGCGCGGGCGGGCGCTGCTGGCGGGGGCCGCCGAGCTGGAGGCGTACCTGCGCGAGCGCGGGTGAGACGCCGCCCCGCCCCGCCGCGCGGAGCCGGCCGGGCGCGGACGTGCCCCGCCGGCTTCACGCGGGGCTGCTCGCGGCCTGTGCCGGCAGGGGGTACGGCGGGACGGGCCGGCGGTAGGCGTCGGCGACCCTGGTCAGGAAGTCCGTCTCCGCCGCCACGTCCGCGCAACTGGGCTGGGGCAACCGGCCGGAGTGCCGGCACGGCGGGCGGCCCGCGAGTTTCGCGCGCCGGGCGGTGTGCAGCATGCGTGCGACGGCGACCGCCTCACGGTCCCCGCCGGACGGGAGGTGCGTGCGGGCGCCTCGGGGGGCCGGGGTCTCGCGGTCCCCGGGCGGCACGAGTCCGTCCTCGGGGATGTACGCGCGCAGGACGAGGATCGCGTCGCGGATCTCCACGATCTGCCGGTAGACCATCAGGTCCCTGGGGCCCCGCGGCCAGAGTGTCTCCAGCAGGGGATGACGCGGCGCGTACAGGGCGACGGAGGGCACCGCGTCGATCAGGTCCCGCCACAGCGGGGCCAGCCGGCGCAGCACCCTGATGTCGGCGGCGGCACGGCGCGCGTCGAGCAGCGTGGGGACGACTATGGAGGCGGCGCGCAGCAGCCCGTGCAGGCCCATCGCCACGGAGAGGCACACCGGGATCCACGGTGAACGCACCTGGATGTACAGCAGGTCCGCGACCCAGAACAGGCCGGCGAAGGCCGTGCCGATACTGAACAACGCCAGGCTCGTGCGGGACGGCCCGGCCTTGCCCCGCAGGCTGTAGCGCCAGCACACCACCACACAGGTGCCGTCGGCCGCGAGGTGCATGCACACCAGCGTGAGCCAGAAGACCAGGGAGGGTTCGGGTGCGCCGTGCGGGCCGATGACGTCCTGGGAGTGCGCCGGTGCCAAGACGTCGAGGGCCAGCAGCGTCAGCAGGCAGAACACGCCGCCGATGTGCAGCCAGGGCCGGGGCGGGCCGCCGCCCGTCACGGTCAGGACGAAGTCGAGGACGACGATGGCGGAGAGCGCGCCCAGCAGGTGCATGGCCAGTTGGGTGGCGCGGGGGTCGCCGGTGAGGAGGTCGATGGCCTTGGCGACGGGGCCCAGGCGCAGGGCCATGGCCGCCGCGGCCGCGGCGACCGCCAGGCACAGGCCGCGCTGACGGCGGTCGCGCCGGGCCGCCGGTATCCGCAGCAGGACCGCGATCCAGACGGCCGCCGTGCCCGCGTCCTCGACGAGGCGGGCGGCCGCGGTCAGATCAGTACGCATGCGGACCGCCGACCCCGAGGGCTGCCTCCAGGTTGCCCAGTACTCCCGTCGGCGGCGAGCCGCCCTGCCGCTCGGTGGCGGTCCTGATGAGGCTCGCCAGCATCTCGGCCTCTTGCTCCTGGACCGTCGTGTAGCTGGTGCGGCCCAGGAGCCGGCGCACGGTGGCCGGACTGAGGTCGGTGAACAGGTGCGTCAGGTCCACCGCCGACGAGGCCTGCGAACCGTGGTCGAAGAGGAGATGGGCGATCTCGTGGAGGATGATGTGTTCTTGATGGAGCGGTGTGGTGTGCGTCTCGAAGAAGATGTGGTCGTCGGTTTCGGTCGCGAGCCACATTCCGCAGGCTGTCTGGCCCGAAGCCGCCGGCGGAAAGGCGTGCAGACTGATCGGGCGCCGACGTTGCCGGGACAGGTGCGCGCAGAAGGATTCGGGGGAGAACGGCCGAGGAAGATCCAGGTCGTCGACCACTGCTTGGCAGCGGCGGCGCAGTGTACTGAAGTAGTGCGGCATGGGGGTGTCTTCACCTCGTGGGGGGATGATGACGAGAAGCGTGCACTCTCCGAGTCGTTCGTCCTTCAAAACGTCAAGGCCGCACATGCTTCGGCACGGCACCGAACCGGGTCAACCGAGTGATCACCGTTCCGGTGGGATCCGGCCAACCGGCGACGGGTCCTGGCCCGCTGCGACCGGACCGGACGTGACCGCACCTGCGGCTCACGTCCGCCTGCCCGGGTCTGATCCGGCCTGTTCCCGTCGCAGGACCGGGAGCGGGACCGAGCCCTGGGGCCCTTCTGACGGACCCTAGCTGTCCGGCTCCGCCTCGCCCGGCGCGGCGACCTCCGGCAACTGCTGGATCCTGCGGGCCTCGTTGACCATCGTGAGCAGGGCGTCCAGCGTCTGGGGGGAGAGCCCGTCGGCGCGCATGGCCAGGTTGCGCACGCGGGCGTCCCGCAGTGCGGAGGCGAGCTTGAGCTGCGTCCTCACGCGTTCGGCGGCCTCGTCGTCGAAGAAGTACTCCGGCGGTACCCCGAAGAACTCGGCGAGGACGTCGAGTTGCTCCACGGTGAGGTTGCGCTTCTTGCCGGTGGCCAGCTCCCACAAGTAGGTCGCCGAGATCGTGCCGCCCGTGCTCTGCCTGATCTGCGCGGCGAGTTTGGCGTACCCCGGCCGCTGCCGCTCGTCCGGGTAGAGAGCGACGATCAGGGCGCGCAGACGCTCGCCGAACTGGGCGAGCAGCGGGCGCCCGCCCTGCCCGCCGGACAGGTCGCTCTCCTTCATCAGCCGTCCTCTGCTGGAGCCCCGGCCCCGGGCGGGGCCGTCCGCTGTACCGATCGATGCTACCGGTCGGCGCAGGGACGGTGCCGCGGTGACGGACAGGACGACCGGTGGCGGCGGCCTTGCCGGTCCGCGGGCCGCGGCGGCCCCGGGGCGTGGGTCAGACGGCGCTCACCTGTTCCTCGGGCACCCGTCCCACCGCCGTCACGGCGACCAGCACGCCCGCCAGGAAGCAGCAGGCGCTGATCACCGACCCCACGCGCATGCCGGTCTCGAAGTGTGCCTGGGTGGCGACGAGCGAGCCGAGCAGGGCCACTCCGATGGCGCTCCCCACCTGGCGGCTGGCGTTGAGCACGCCCGAGGCCACGCCCGAACGCTCCGGTGGCGCCGATTCCACGACCGCGGCCACGGCCGCGGGCATGGTGAACGCCGTACCGAAGCCGATCGCGGCCAGCGGCAGCACCAGCACCCAGTACGGGGTCGAGCCCCCGGCGGCCAGCAGGGCGAAGAAACCTGCCGTGCCGACGAGCAGGCCCAGCGTCATGGGGGTCCGCGGGCCGGTGCGGGCCGTCATCCGTCCGCCGAGGGCGGAGGCGAGGCCGGCCATGGCGGTCTGCGGCAGGATCGCGAGCCCGGCCCACAGCACGGCGTAGTGCCGGTACTGCTGGAAGTAGAAGGTGACCACGAACAACTGCCCGTAGAAGCCGATGTTGAGCAGCAGGCCCACGGTCGTGGCGCCGGAGAAGGAGGGGTGGCGGAACAGGGACAGGGGCAGCATGGGGTTGCGGACGCGTCCCTCGACCAGCAGGAACGCTGCTCCGCACCCGGCGAACAGGACGAAGGCGGCCACGACCAGGGGAGCCGACCAGCCGCGGTGGCCTCCCTCGATGATGGCGAGGGTGAGGGCACCGAGGGCCAGGATGCCGAGGATCTGGGCGGGCAGGTCCAGGCCGCGTTCGCCGCTGGGCCGCGGCGCGCGCACGTGCCGGGCGGTCAGGTACATGCCCAGCAGCCCGAAGGGAAGGTTCACGTAGAACACCGAACGCCAGCCGAACGCCGCGACCAGCAGCCCGCCGAGCACCGGCCCGGACGCCGCCGCGATGCCGCCGATGCCTCCCCACGCCCCGATGGCGCGCGCACGGTCCTCCTTGCGCGCGTACGAAGCGTGGATGAGCGCCAGCGACGTGGGAACGACCAGCGCCGCGGACAGGCCCTGCAGCAGGCGCATCACGACCAGGAACCACAGGGACGGCGCGATGCCGCAGCCCACGGAGGTCAGGACGAACAGGCCGAGCCCGGCCTGGAACACCGGTTTGCTGCCCAGCCGGTCACCGACCGACCCCGCCGAGAGCAGCAGCCCGGCGAACACGATGGTGTAGCCGTCGGCGACCCACTGGGCGCCGGTCAGGTCTCCCCCGGTGGCGAACTCCTTGCCGATCGGCGGCAGCGCGACGGTCACGATCGTCGCGTCCAGCATGACCATGAAGAAGCCCAGGCAGAGCGCGATCAGCGGCAGCCGGGACGCGGTCCCCGGCGTCCGGGGAGCCTCGCTCGCCACCGCGGCGGAAGAATTGACGTCGTCGAGGGACATCGGCGTTCCTTCGTTTCGTTCCGGGCCCGGCATCAGGCCAGTCGTGCCTTCACCTCGGCCGAGTCGCGCACGGCGATCGCATCGAGTTCCACGGCCGCGCCCAGTGGCAGCCGCTCCACCATGAAGGCCGTACGGGCGGGCGGGTCCGTCTCGAAGAACTCGCCGTACACGGCGTCGAAGGCCGGCATGTCGTCGTACGTGGTGAGCCACACGCGCATGCTCACCACGTCCGCGAGGCCCATCCTGGCCGCCTCCAACGTGGATCGCAGATTCTCCAGTGCCCGGCGCCCCTGCCCGGCCACCTCGTCCGCCACCAGCTTCCCCTCGCCGTCGACGCCGAAATGACCCGCCAGGTAGGCGGTGTCACCGACTACGACACCCGGCGAATAGCGGTAGCCGGGTACCTTTCCCCGGACGATCAGCTCGCGGCCCATCAGCACCTCCACGAATAGACGGTGATACCCCGCGGACCAGGGCCCCGGCCTGCCGGGGCGGTCCGCACGAGGGGGGATGCGGTCGTTCGCCAATCTAGTCCCCGAAAGCTTCGGGCCGGGTCGAAATGTGCTGGCAGAGCGTGTCTCACGCCTCGGCGCGGGGTGTGGCGGCGCGGCGGGCGCACCGTGCTCGGGCGCCGTGGAAGGCGGCGCAAAATCGACGCGGAGAACGCCGTGGCGGATCGGCTGTTCCCGGATCGGTGACAGCATGGAGGGACGTGAAGGCCACCGCACCGACCATTCGGGAGAGTCATGCGCGACTTGGCGGGAGACGCGAACTTCCTCACTCCGGCCTCCCTCATCGGGGACCGGACCAGGGCCCGGATCCTGCTCGCCCTCCTGGACCAGCGGGCGCTTCCGATGACGATGCTCGCGGCGGAGGCCGGCGTGGCGCCGTCGACGGTCAGCGGCCACCTGGCGCAGCTGGTCGACGGCGGACTGCTGACGGTCCGCCGGCAGGGCCGCCACCGCTACTACAGTCTCGCCTCGGCCCAGGTCGCCCACGCACTGGAGTCCCTGGCCACCCTGGCGCACCCGTTCACCCCGCGGTCCCTGCGGTCCGGGACGCGGGCCGCCTCCCTGCGCCTGGCCCGCACCTGCTACGACCATCTGGCGGGCCACCTCGGGGTCGGCCTGATGGGGTCCCTGCTCGAACGACGGGCCCTGGTCGGCGGTGACGGGCTGCACGACCCCGCCCATTCGGTCCGCGACCGGCTGTCCGCGCCGGGCTGGGACCTCACCTACGAGGTCACGAAGGACGGTTGGCGGACCCTGGACGAGGTCGGGGTGAAGCCACCGCGGACCGCCCGGCCCACCGTGCGCTACTGCGTCGACTGGACCGAACAGCGCCACCATCTGGCGGGTGCGGTGGGCGCTGCGCTGCTCAGCCGGCTCCTCGAACTCGGCTGGGTCGTCAGGGCCTCCGGCAACCGGGTGATCAGGGTTCCTGAGGAAGGGGCGCGCGGCTTGCGGGACTGGCTGGGCCTGGACCTCCAGGAACTCCGCACCCGCGCGGCGGCCTGAGGCTGCGCCCGGCAGGGCGGGACGGGGCGGTCCCGGAGGACGTCGGGGCGGAGGAGCGGCGGCTCGCTGCATTGACGGGCCCGGGGCGGGGCCTCGTCAGGGCGGCGACGCGCCCGGGGCCGCGGCTCGGTCCGGAGCCGCGGCATGTTCCGGAGCCGCGGCATGTTCCGGCCGGAACGGCCGCCGGCTCCGGACCAGGCCGCGCCGGTGTCATGGGACGGCGCCGGGGGCGGTTGACGGGGTCCGGGCGTGCGGCGCGCAGGGCCGCGCGGGCGACGGCGGCCGCGTCGCCGAGGATCTGCGAACCGGTCCCGGGGGGCCGGCCGGCCAGACGGTGAGCAGTTCGAGCTTGGTGGGCCTGGCGGCTCCGCGGTCAGCCGGTGCACGCCTGCCTCCACAAGCGATCGCAGGCGAACGGCGGGCACGCCGGGGCCGGCGCCGGCGCGACGGAGCGCCGGGTGACGGGGCGTCAGCCCGGGGCGGGCGCCAGTACCTTGCCCGGATTGAACAGGCCCCGCGGGTCCAGTGCCTGTTTCACCGCGCGCTGCAGCGCGAGGGAGGCAGCGCCGGACTCGCGCCGCAGACCCCCGCGTTTGAGCAGGCCCACACCGTGCTCGGCGGTCACGGTGCCGCCCAGGCAGAGGGCGGCGTCCATCAGTTCCTCGAAGACGCCGTGCACCCTCGCCAGGGCCGCGTCGTCCGTGCCGGGCACGATGATCAGGGGGTGCAGGTTGCCGTCCCCGGCGTGCGCGATGTTGGCCACGGGGACGTCCCGGGCGGCGGAGATCCCGGCGACGCGCTCCAGCATCTCGGGTACGCGGCTGCGGGGCACGCACACGTCCTCGGTGAGCACGGGCCCGCGGCGGGCCAGCGCGGGGTAGGCCAGGCGCCGGGCCTCGAAGAGGGCGTCCGCCTCCACCGGGTCGGTGGACACGTCGGCCCATGTGGCGCCCGCGCCCCGGAAACAGTCCAGCAGTGCCAGGCCCTCCTCCTCGGCGGCGCCGCCGGACGCGTCGCTGCGGGCGAGCAGCAGGGCAGCGGCACCGGGCCGCAGGCCCATGCGCTTCCACTCGTCCACGGCCTGGAGGCAGTGCCGGTCGACGAGTTCGAGAGCCATGGGCGTCAGCCCGCGGGCCGCCACCGACGCGACGGCTCGTCCGGCGGCGGTCAGCTCGTCGAAGAAGCCGACCACGGTCACCGGCGGCTCGGGCCTGCGGGCCCGCAGCCGCAGCGTCACCTCGGTGATCACCCCGAGGGTGCCCTCGGAGCCGGTGAACAGCCCGCGCAGGTCGTACCCTGCCACGCCCTTGACGGTACGGCCGCCGAGCCGCACGGCCGTACCGTCGGCGACGACGGCTTCCAGACCCAGCACGTAGTCGCGGGTGACCCCGTACTTCACACAGCAGATGCCGCCGGCGTTCGTCGCGACGTTGCCGCCGATCGTCGACCACGCGGAACTCGCCGGGTCGGGCGGGTACCACAGGCCGTGCTCCGCGCAGAGCCTCTTGAGGTCGTCGTTGACGACACCCGGCTGCACGGTGGCCGTGTGGTCGTCCACGTCGACGGAGAGCACCCGGTCCATCCGTTCGGTACCGAGCACCAGACAGCCCTCGACTGCGTTGGCGCCGCCGGACAGTCCCGTGCCCGCGCCGCGGGGAACGATCGGCACGCCCAGTCCGGCGCAGGTGCGCACGATGGCGCACACCTCCGAGGTGTCCCGGGGCAGGGCCACTGCCCGGGCCCGCCCGAAGGGCGCCCCGGCCGCCTCGTCGCGCAGGTGGCCCTCGGTCACCTCGTCGCCGGTCAGGACGCGGCAGCGCGGGACGCCGGCGCGCAACGCCGCCACCAGGGCGTCGCCCAACGGGTCGTCGGACATAGGTAGTTCCTCCTGTTCGAAGGGCCGAAGCGGCAGGCACGCGGGAGCGGTACCGGTGGAGCCGTGCCGGCGGGCCGTGCCGACGGGCCGTGCCGGGGCAGGCGGCCACGGCACGGCCCGTCGGTGCTCCGTGCCGGCGCCGGCGGCACGTGCCGCGCGGCGCGCGCTACCGGCGGCGGTGTGCGGCGAGCAGCTCGGCCAGCAGGGCCGCACGGAGGTAGACGCCCTTGGTGACGCCCTCGAAGTAGTGCACGTTCGGCACGTCGTCCGTCTCCGGTGGCAGCTCGGGGCCGCGGGGCCCGGTGTGGACCACCGGGACCCCCGTACCCGTCCGGCTGAGCAGCGCGCCGTCGAACACGAACCGTTCGTCGAGCCGTGCCGACCGGCTGTGGGAGCGTACGGCGCTCTCGTGGAAGTCGGACAGCTCGAACGGGATGATGGCCACCGCGTCGACGCCGCGGAGCAGTTCCGTGGCCGACCCCGCCGTGCGCCGGGTCATCCCGGCCCGGGCCAGGGTGCGCTGCACGTCGCCCGGGACCTCGGCCCCGTCCGGGGAGAGGAAGACGATCCCCGCGGCGTTGAACGCGGCGAGCCCGTGCACGAGCGAGCGGGCGTAGCGGCAGGCCGGGTCGCCGACGTAGCCGACGGTGACGCCCGTCAGGTTGCCCAGCTTGGAACGGAGCACCCACAGGTCGAGCATGGCCTGGGTCGGGTGCTCCCGGTCCCCGGTGCCGGCACTGATGACCGGTACGGGGGAGACGGCCGCCGCGCGCTCCGCCGCGTCGTCGTCGGTGTGCCGCAGCGCCAGGACGTCGGTGTAGGAGCCGACGACGCGCACGGTGTCCTCCAGGGACTCCCGGTAGAAGTCACCGGCTCGTGTGGTCGTCGCGTCGGAGAAGCCGACGGACGAGCCGCCGATGCGGCGGGCCGCCACCTCGAAACTGAGCCGGGTGCGCGTGCTGTTCTGGTAGAAGAGCACCCCGAGCAGTGTGCCGGGGGCTGTGCGGGCCAGGGTCTCGGTGGAGCTGCCCAGCATCCACTCGGCCCGCTCCCACACCCGCTCGTAGTCGCCGCGCCGCCACGAGGCCAGTGACACGGCGTGGCGCGGCAGGCCGGTGCCCGCGGGTGCGGACGGCCGGGCGGGGGACATCGTCTGCTCGGTCACCACCACGGGCCCTCCACCGTCTTCGCCACCCACTTCTGTGTGTCGAGCATCGCGTAGCCGGGCATGACGGGCAGCGGCGTGGAGCCGGGCAACTGGTCGAGGCCCGTGATGGCTTGTCCCAGCCGGGAGGCGAGCATGCCCTGGGCCAGCGGCGGAGTGCCGGCGAAGATCGGGCACTCGCGCTCCTTGACGAACCAGTCGTCCAGCACGGAGCGGTCCGGGTAGTCCGGCATTTCCGGGATGAACCTGCTGATGAGCTGCTCGGCGTTCTTCTCGTTCATCTCCTCGCCCTCGGGCACGCCGAAGTACTCCTCGGCCGTCATGGATTCCCGCGTCCACTTGAAGAAGAACGTGCGGTGTCCGAACACCGGGGTGCACATCATGAACCGGCAGCGTTCGGAGCGGCGGAAGGCGCGGTGCAGCGTGTAGCGGGCCTCGACCTCGTAGAGCTCGATCTTGTCAAGGACGTAGTCGCAGCCCTCGAAGAACTCGTCGACGACGTCCTCCGTGATGCCCTCGGGGTACACGTCGATGTTGACGTCACGGGTGGTGTTGTAGACGGCCTCGGCGACGACCTCGGCCTTGTTGCGGCCGACGGTGTCTATGCTCGCGCCGTACTGGCGGTTGATGTTGGAGACCTCGAAGGTGTCCGGGTCGGCCAGCTTGAGGTTCTGCACCCCCATGCGGACCAACCGGTCCGCCGTGGCCCCGCCGATCCCGCCGACGCCGGCGATGCCGATGACCGCGTTCTTCAGCTTGAGCTGGCGTTCCTTCTGCTCCTCCGGCGTGTTTCCCAGCCAGCCCAGGTTGCGGCGCACGCGTTGCCAGTAGTAGTCCTCGCCGGTTTCCGTGGCGGTGTAGCGCTTGCGATCCGACATGGATGACCTCTCTCGTGTCCGTGTCCGTGTCCTGCGGGCCCGCGCCGCGGCGGTCGGCCGGTGCGGGTCGGAGGTGGTGCGGGTCGGAGGTGGTGCGGTGCGGGCGGTCAGTCACCGGGCCGTACGGCGGTGACGGGGATGCCGTGGAAGGTGAAGGCGTCCCGTTCGAAGCGCGTGGGCAGCTCCTCGTATGCGCAGGCGCGCTCCAGGTAGTCGATGACCTCCTTTCCTTCGGGGGTGGAGGCGGCCACCGGGCGGGGGCTGTTGTCCGGGCCGAGGACGCACGGGGCGAACCCGGCACGGATCGAACCGCCGGCCCACCCGAGGAGGGCGAAGCCGGTGAGCCGGCCGTCGGGGTGGAAGGGAAGCAGCGGATGCCCCTCGCGGGGGCCGATGCGGAACTCACCGAAGCGGCGGGCGCTCTCGCGGCGCAGCCTCGCGTCACCGCGGCCGAGATAGGCGGACTTCCGCAACCGTTCCTCAAGGCCGGGCAGGTCGAACGCGAAGTGCCCGAGACCGTAGAAGATGGGCCGTCCGTGGTGGAACTCGATCCCGCGCAGCAGGTGGTGGTGGTGGCCCAGGACCGCGTCCGCGCCGGCGTCGATGGCGGCGCGGGCGGTGCGCACCTCGTGGTCGGTGAGGACGTAGGGCCGGGTGAAGTCGCCCCAGTGGAAGCTGGCGAGCACCACGTCCGCCCGGTCCCGGGCCCGGGCGATGTCCTCGCGCAGCGCCTCCATGTCCCCTGCGTCGGGAACCGTGGTGACCCGGGGCAGCAGGCCCGGGTTCCACTCGTTGGTCTCCCAGGGGGCGTAGAGGGTGCTCGCCCGCAGCGGGGCCAGCCCCGGCACCCCGGGGCGGGCCTCGTACCCGCAGGGGAAGACGGAGGCGTAGGCGAGGACGGCGACGCGGCCCCGGCCGGTGTCGAGCACGGCCGGCCGGTGCGCGTCCTCGGCGTTCTCCCCGGCTCCCGCCGTCGCCACCCCGGCGCTCCGCATCAGCTCGCGGGTCTCCAGCAGGGCGAGTGTTCCGCCGTCGAGGCTGTGGTTGTTGGCGAGCGAGACGACGTCGAAGCCGGCGTCGGGGATGCCGCGCGCATGGCGGGGATCGGCGACGACGGGGACGCCCGCGCTGGGGGCGCGTTCCTGGGTGGCGCAGTAGACACCCTCCAGGTTCGCGAACGTCGTGTCCGCCTGCCGGAAGGCGCCGCTGACATGCTGGAACGCTTCCTCGGGTTGTTCACGGTGTACGAAGACGTCCCCGACGGCGACGATCTGCAACTCGTCCATGGACGGCACGGCCCCCTTGACCATTTCGGCGTGGTGTTCGCTGACCATTTCGGCGTGGTGTCCGCCGACCATTTCGGCGTGGTGTCCGCCGACCATTTCGGCGTGGTGTCCGCGGGCGTTCGCCAGGTACTCGATGAGTGCGCGATGAAGTCGACCGCCAAGTCGACCGCCATTCGCTATAGCGGATGGCTCTGGGGCGAGCATAAGCACGACCCAGCCACCGCTGGCAACAACAGCAGACGATTTCCGGGAACTTGGCGCAAAAGGCATCCACTCCAGCGGATGGAACACACTTCGGCCCGGACCGAAGCCGAAGCTTCCTAGCATCGCTGTCACTCGATCCGAGATTTCAGGAATCTCAGGAAGGAGACGACATGGCCCGCACAGTGAGCCCGGAACCCGGCATGGTCCGGGACGTCGGCCAGGACATCGACCTGGACCTCGACATCGACCTGCGGCTGGACGTGGAGGCGGAGGACGTGGCCGGGCCCGGCCCGCAGGCCGGGCC